>CBFGRG010000006.1:0-24136 GCA_965651105.1 uncultured bacterium
CCAACGTCCGATCGCAGGCACCATCGCACGATTGTCATCCTGAGCGGAACGCCCGGAGGGCGTGGAGTCGAAGGATCTCTTGCGCTCGGGGCAGGTTATCCGGCAGGCCTGAGATCCTTCGACTCCGGTGCTGCGCACCTGCGCTCAGGATGACACGGGGGCGTTGGGCTTTGCGTTTCGGCGATGAAGGCGGCCGCGACCCTGCGCACGTGGGGCACGGCACCCGATGGCAGTGCGTAGCCACCGGTGTTCGATTCCCGCCACCAACAAACGTTGTCATCCTGAGCGAAGCCCCCGGAGGGGGGCGAAAGTCGAAGGATCTCGTGCGTGCCGGATAGCCTGCCCCGAGCGCCAGAGATCCTTCGACTCCGGTGCTATGCACTTTCGCTTGGGATGACACGGGACGTTGCGGCCAGGAGTCGACCGAGGCGTCGGGATCGTCCCCGGAGAGCACCAGCTCCCCTGGCCCCATCTCGAGTGCGTCGCCCCGTCGGAGCGACCCGCGTCCGGAGGCGGTCCGGGCAAGACGGTGGCAGGGACGGTGGGAGGCGCACGCGTTCCAAGGCTGGCCGGAGCCGGTCGCAGGCGCGTCCCCGCCTCCCGACCCTCGGAATGTGGGGAAAGATGAGATCTCGACGATCCGGGGTGCGTTCCCATTATTGACGGTCCTATCGTCGACCCACAATCAACCACGCTTCCTGATCACGCCCGTGGCCAAGCCGTTTTGCCCAGGTGCTCGGAAATGTCCGCAAGCTCGTTCGTGTGAGCGGATGCGTGCGAGCCCCCACCCCATCGATCTGTCGCAGCGTCGAAGCGATTGCCGCCGGAGCGTCCGAGGGATCGAGACCGGTGGCCGTCAGCGCTGTGGCGTTGACGCGCGCTTCGATGCGACCGCCCGGCGCCAGCAACGCATCGAGCCAACCCAGCAGTGCCGGATCGCACTCGACAAGCCCGCGAAGCAGGCTGCCGTACGGAAAGTTGATCGTCACCACGTCGACCATCGGGAGCGAGGCGAGCTGTTCGTCCAGCGCATTTGCGGCGATGAAACGAAGGTTCTCCGGATCGCGTCGTCGACTGCCGCGCAGGTGGTCGAGGTTGGCGTCGATGGCAATCACCGCGGTGTGCGGCGAGCGCCGGGCAAGATCGAGCGCGAATCTGCCGTCGCCGGTGCCGATATCTGCGTGTCGGTTCTGATACGTTGCTGCCCAGTCATGAAACGTCGTTCCGAAGCCGCCCAGCGTGGACGGGCGCGAGCCCGTGGCTCGCTCGATGGCATGTACCGCCATGCCCAATGCCTTTCCTGAGGAATCGAAATCTCGATTGCAGGAACGGCGGGTTGGCGGCGCCCGGGCGCGGGCGGTACGGCCGGAATCGCAAGGTCAGAAGCCGTCGAGGACGCGCGGGCTGGCGCGCAGCATGGCCGCGATGGCGATCAGGGCACGCCAGGATGCCCGTCGCGACGAGC
This sequence comes from uncultured bacterium, assembly GCA_965651105.1. Classification (GTDB taxonomy): domain Bacteria; phylum Chloroflexota; class Chloroflexia; order Thermomicrobiales; family UBA6265; genus JACCVC01. The sequence goes on from CBFGRG010000006.1 coordinate 1,466, forward strand.
GCGCGGGCTGGGCATGGTGTTGGTTTGTTAGGCGGTAGTCAGCCGACAGGGATCGCCGCGCTACGGCGTGGCGGATAGCGGCCTAGCAGGGAGGGCGGATGTGGCTGGACATGAGGAGATCGTCTCCGGTCGCGGGTGGCGCGTCGCTGTGACCCGCGACCATTGTATCAGCTGTGGAAACTGAGGTTTGGAATCAAACAGCGATCGTGGGCGGATCGATTGATTTCCTCGTCAACGCCCGGTGACCTCGAAGGTGCTTTGCAGCTCGGCGGTGGAGTCGCCCCCGACCCAGAGGTCGAAGATCGCGGCGTCCTGCACCCAGTCTCGGGCGGCCGCATTCCAGTAGCGCAGCTCATCGGCACCGAGGGTGAACGAGATCGATTGCGCCTCGCCCGGCTCCAGCGAGACGCGCCGGAATCCCCTCAGTTCGCGTATTGGCCGCGACGAGGTGCCATGCCGCTGGTGGATGTACAGCTGAGCGACCTCTTCGGCGTCGCGATCGCCGTCGTTGTAGACCTCCACGGTGACGGTGAGTGACTCGCCGATGGCGATGCGATCTCGATCGAGCGCCAGATTTCGAAATCCGGACTCGCCGTAGGTGTATCCATGGCCGAATGGGTAGAGCGGCGTGCTCGCCTCGTCCCAGTAGCGGCGATCCTGCTTTTCCGGGTCGTGCGACACGGTGTGGTTGTAGATCATCGGCACCTGCCCGACCGAGCGCGGCCAGGTGAACGGCAGGCGCCCGCCCGGCGCGACGTCGCCGAAGAGCAGGTTGGCGACCGCCTCGCCGCCGCGCGTGCCGGGATACCAGATGTCGAGAATCGCCGAAACGTGCTCGGACGCCCAGGTCAGGTCGAGCGGCCGACCGTTCATCACCAGCAGCACGACCGGTGTCCCGGTTTGGTGGACAGCCTGCACCAGTTCGAGCTGCCGGCCGGGAAGATCGAGCGACGCCCGCGATGCGTTCTCGCCGATCATGTTTTGCCACTCGCCAACCACGACGATCGCGACGTCGGCCTCCCGGGCAAGATCGACGGCCCGAGCCAGCTCTGCCTCATCGTCGAAGTTCTCGGGATTCTCCGGCGAGTTGCCCGGCCACATGTCGAACATCGAGGGGTAGGTCCGCTGGGCGGGCCGGATACCCGGAGCGTAGTCGAACTGGATACGACTCTCGTGGTGCCGCAACCCTTCCAGCACGGTGACCGTTTCGTCGAGGTCGAATGCAAAGCACCAGGGGCCGAGCGTGTCGCGCCTGGAGTCGGCCAGCGGCCCGATGACGGCCACCTTCTCCAGATTGTCGGCATCGAGCGGCAGCAACCCGTCGTTCTCCAGCAGCACTGCGGCCCGCTCGGCCGCCTTGCGCGCCTCTTCGCGATGGATCGGGTCGCCAAGCACCTCGCGGGCACGTTCCTCATCGACGAATGGATCGTCGATGAGGCCCATCCTGAACTTGGCCTCGAGGACCCGGCGGACGCTGGCATCGAGCGTGACCTCATCCACCTGTCCAGCCTCAAGTGCATCTTCCAGGTGGCCATAGGCTGCGTCGGAGATCGCCATCTCCATGTCGCAACCGGCAATCAGCGCTCGCGCACTGGCGTCGGCCTGGTCGCGTGCGAAGCCATGCGTTTCGAGATTCTTGACCGCGTTGGCGTCGGAGACGACGAAGCCGTCGAATCCCCACGTCTCGCGGAGGACGTCATTGAAGAGCCAGCTGTTTCCGGTGGCGGGGATGCCGTTGAGGTCCATGTAGGCGGTCATCACGTTGCCAGCGCCGGCGTCAATGGCGGCCTTGAAGGGTGGGAAGTAGGTGTTCCAGAGCTCGTAGTCGGAAACATTCGCTTCGTCGTAATCGCGGCCGCCGAGCGCGGCACCGTAGCCGGCGAAGTGCTTCGGGCCGGCGATGACGCGGTCGGGGCCGCCGAAATCGTCGCCCTGGAATCCACGAACCTGCGCGACAGCGACGGCGGCACAGAGATAGGGGTCCTCCCCCGCTCCCTCGATGATGCGCCCCCAGCGAGGATCGCGAGCGATGTCGATCATCGGCGCGAAAGTCCAGTGAATGCCGACGGCGCGAGCCTCGCGCGCAGCCACAGCCTGCCCGGTTTCGATCGTGTCGGGGTCCCACGACGCGGCCATCGCGATCGGTACCGGGAAGATTGTCCGCAGGCCGTGGATCACATCGAAGCCGAAGAGCAAGGGAATCTTGTGGCGGTTGCCCTCGATGGCGAGCTTCTGGAGACGGTTGATCTCTGCTGGATCGGTCTGGAACAGCAGTGCGCCGGTCTCACCGCGCGACATCGCCTCTTCAACGGCGAGCGGCTGCCGGGCCATGGGGCTATCGTTTCCCGCTGCGTCATCGGCGTCGCGCAGGAAGCCGAAGTAGAAATACTGGGTCAGCTGGCCAGCCTTTTCCGCCGGTGTCATCTCCGCGATCAAGGCATCGATCCGGGTGGTGATCTCGTTGTCGTTCCGAGCCGTCATCTGGCAGACCCCTTCGCGTTGTGGCTGGCGGTTCGCTCAGGCAAGTATAGGTGGAAGCGGAGGGAACTCCCCGGTGTGCTCATTGCCGGGGTGCTGCTATTCTGGGCATCATCGAACGATGAGGAGCTGCGACCATGCGCTACGGAACCGAAACGACCCTGACGGCCGAGGAGGTGTTGGACCGGGCAAGGCAGTTCCTGGGGCCGGCAGGTGAGCTGGGACTTCCGGAAACGAGCCTGGAAACCGGGTCGATCACGTTCGGCGACGACACCGGTTTCGTCAACGTCCGAGCCGAGAACGTCGACGGTGTCACCGAGGTCACGATCCTCAGCCGCGAATACGATTACTGGGCCGAGCGATTCCTGCGAAAACTCCATGGGCCTCGATTTGGGAGGTCCTGATACCTGACCAACCCGAAAGTGAAATTCTGACGGTGGCGGCTGAATGCCGATGCTATGATCGATGTGCTGGGAGTTTGACTTTCGAAACGAGCGGAGGACGGTCATGGCCCTGCCACAATCGATGGATCCGGAGCTGCGCCGCCTGATCGAGGCTGCGGCGGATCGCAGCGACACGACGGTTGACGAGTGGCTCGAGCGGGCGGCCCGGCGGGAGTTGGACCGCGAAGCGCGTGTAGAGTCGGGCGATTGGGACGGTATCGTCCATCCCACCCCAGGGGCAAGGCTCACGCCGCTCAGTGATCCGCCGAAGCTCAGAGATGGGAGCAAGATTTCCGATGCCATTATCGAGGACCGGCGGTAGCGGGTGATTCTCTACCTCGACACAAGTGCATTGGCCAAGTTGTTCTTGAACGAGGAAGGGCGGGATCGGACCATCACCGCTGTGACAGCAGCTGGTAAGGGATGCACGTCGGCGGTTGCCTACGTCGAAGCCCGCTCCGCTTTCGCGCGCAAGCTGCGTGAGGGATTGCTGGATGAAGTAACGCATGAGCGGATCGTGCGTGCTTTCGATTACCGATGGTCTGCATTGCTACGGCGAGAAGTCACGCTGTCGCTGGCAAGAGAAGCTGGTGAGTTGGCACAACGACTTGAGCTCCGCGGGTACGACGCCGTGCATCTCGCCAGCGCGCTGGATTTTCAGCGCCGATATGGCGAGATCACCTTTCTCGGATTCGACGATCGGCTCAATGACGCCGCGCTCGAGGCGGGACTGGCACTCTACGGCCAAGACTCGGCATCGGGAGCGACGCATTGATGTCGCGCACCCCTGTGTGCGACGCTGCGTTTCGGTGTACATTCCATACACAGCCCATCACCGGCCATTTCCCGCACACGGGTCCCACCAAGGCATTCGCATCCCCCTGACGAGGTTGCCATGACCACGATTCGCGTCTCCGAAACGGCCGAGATCGGCGCGCCAGCCGAGCGGGTCTATGAGATTCTGTCAAATTATCGGGATCATCACCCGCATATCCTGCCGCCCGCATTCTCGAACTTCGCCGTTGTGGAAGGTGGAATCGGCGAGGGAACGATTATCAGCTTCGACATGACGGTGCTTGGCCGTACCCAGGCAGCACGTCAGCGCGTTGAAGAGCCCGAGCCGGGTCGGGTGATGCAGGAGGTCGATCTCGAACGGGACCTGCGAACGACGTTCACTGTGACCCCGAAGGGAGATACAAGCAGCGTCCGCATGGAGACCATCTTGAACGAGGGTGGCTTGACGGGACTGGCGATGAAGCTGCTGGCTCCGCGTACGCTCGGCCCGATCCTCCGGGAGGAGCTGCAATACCTCGACCGATACGCGCGGCAGCCTGACGACGGCTGACGAGATCAGTGACCGGTATGATCTTCGGCCGGGGTTGCGACAGGCGACGCGTCGGGGGCGCCGACGGGAAGCTCGATGCTGAAGGCGTTGTCCGGCGTCACCGTTTCCGCGCCTCGCTGTTCGAGCGCCATGTTCATGATCTCGATCTCGGCGTTCTGTGTGCGGATCATCGCCTGGGCGAGTTGCTCCACATCGGCGTTGTCTGACCGGTCGAGGATCGCCTGGGCCATATCGACGCCGGCGATGTGATGTCGGTTCATCAGTTGCAGGAAGAGAATTTCCGCCTCATCGACCGGCAGGGTGCGCAGCATCTCCACCTGCTCCGGCGTGGCCATGCCCGTCATCAGGCCGGTGGTCGGGTGCCCCATCCAGGTCATCGCCGGCTCACTGCCGGTAGGGCTGAGTCCCCAGACGTTGAGGATCGACTGCATCATCCCCATTTCGTTCGTCTGCGTGAAGGCGATGTCGGTGGCCATCGCCTTGAGCTGCTCGTCCTCGGTGCGGTCCCGAATGATCATCGCCATCTCGACCGCCTGGGTGTGATGAACCTGCATGTCGCGCAGGAAGCCGGCCTCGGCCGAGTCTTCACCCGGCGTTTGCTCCTGCCAAAGCAGGTAGCCGAGCACGCCGGCGACGACGGCGAGAATGACGGCGAGCGTGACGAGTCCGGCCAGCAGACCACGAGTTGAGCGGTTGGGACGCGACATGTCGGTCAGTTCTGCTCCTTGTACTCGTTACGAACGTCGCTGGCAGGGCTCGATGGAGCTTCAGCCTCGGCAGAAGGCTGCTGGGGCAGCTCGCCCTCCGGCATAGTCTCGGTGATTCCCAGCGAGCACGTCGCGTTCGGCTCCGGCGCGGTCGCCGGGTTTCGGCGGAACTCGACGATGAATTGCTCCAGCCGTGGATCGTCGACGCCGGTCAACCGAATCTGCCGTCCCCACGACGACGCGATGACCGGATCGGTCTGGCCCGGGTAGGGCGATACAAGGATGTAGCCCTGGTTGGCGAGCACCGCAAGCTGCTCGATGTCTGCAGCGGGCAGTGATGGGTCGTAGGTGATCCAGATCGCCCCGTGTTCGAGCGAATGGACGGCATGCTCGTTGTGGATCGGCTCTGTGTAGACCCCACATGTCTGCCAGACCTGGTTGTGCGGTCCGCCGGCCGGCGGCACCATCGGGTACTCGATGGAACCGTCGAGGTGTTGGGCGGGCTGGCGATCGAGCTCTGGCCATGAGGTCACACCGGTTTCCGGGTCGGTGACCGGCTCACCCCACTGTGCTGCGGCCGGAAGTGCTGGCACGAACAGGAGGAGTGCGGCGAACAACCCAATCAGGGGACGCCGCATGCGTGTAAGGGTGTTCGTTGGCATGGTGCCACTCCTCGCTCCGGTCCGTGCCGGTGATTCCTACTCTGGTGTCGCGACGGGTGTACCTTCGGCTGAAGACGCTACGGGCGACGCGCTCGGCGAAGCCGACGGGCTTCCTTCGGCTTGGGCCGGCGCCTCGGTCGGCTCTGGGGCGCCGCCTGCCTCGGCAGTAGCCGTCGCCTCGGCTTCCTCGATCTGTTGCAGCGTGCCGGAGATGATTGCCGGCTCGGTCTGTGGTGCCTGGCCATCCTCCATCGTGAACTCGGCGCCCAGGCTGCAAAGCGCGCCCGGCTCCGGCGTGTTGCTGGGGTTGCGCCGGTACTCTCGGATGAATGGCTCAAGCCGGTCGTCGTTGGGGCCGTCGAACTTGAGCTGCTTGCCCCAGACCGACCCCACCACCGGCGCGTCAATACCCGGATATGGGCTCACGAGCACGTAGCTCTGGTTTGCCAGATCCTTCAGCCGTTCGACGTCCTGCTCGGGGAGGTCCGGATCATAGGTGATCCAGACGGCACCGTGTTCGAGCGAGTGAACACCGTGCCAGTTGTAGATTGGCTCGGGATAGTAGCCACAGCTCTGCCAGATGCTGTTGTGCGGTCCGCCGACGGGCGGGATTTGCTCATAGAGCACCTCGCCCTCGACGTGCTCCAGGGTGTAATCCTCGATCGAGAAGTACTGCGTGACATCCTTGGTCACCTGGTACTCCTGAAACTGTCGAAAGCCCCACCAGCCCGCGCCGAGCAGGATGGCGATGACCACGACGATCGAGATGCCGCGCAGGATCATCCAGTTTCGGCGCTGCTTTTCGAACTCCCGGCGACGCTGGTCGCGGCGGCGCTTGACGATCTCGGGCCGCCGTTCGGCGCGCTTGCGATAGACGTTCCCCTGGTCGCTGTCACGACCCGAGGCGTTCGGCTGATCCTTGTTGGCCATGATGCTCCTGCTGGTTCGGTATTGCGTGCGTCGATTCGGTCCATGTGAAGGGAGGGGTCAAGCCCCTCCCCTGCGACGTTTCATTGATTGATACGGCGCGCCCTGGCTGGCTGCGATCAGTTGAGCCGCTCGCGCAACCACGCCGCCACTTCCGCCAGCGGAACGCGCTCCTGTGCCATCGAATCGCGGTCGCGGATCGTGACCGCATGATCCTCCAGCGTATCGAAGTCGATCGTTACGCAGAATGGCGTGCCGATCTCGTCCTGCCGCCGGTAACGCTTGCCGATGTTGGCGGTCTCATCATAGTCGACCATCACGTTCAGCGTGTCCCGCACCTCGCTGAAAAGTTCCTGCGCGACTGACGTCAGCTCCGGCTTCTTCGCGAGCGGCAGAAAGGCGGCCTTGATCGGTGCCAGTCGCGGCGCGAGCCGAAGCACGGTGCGGGTGTCCGGCTTGCCGTTCACGTCGGTGGTCGTTTCTTCATCATATGCATCGAGCAGCACCGTGACGAAGGTTCGTTCGACGCCGAAGGTTGGCTCGATCACGTGTGGCAGGAATCGCTCGCGCGACGCCTGATCGAAGTACGTCAGATCGACACCGCTGGTTTCCTGATGGCGGCTGAGATCGAAATCGGTGCGATAGGCGAGCCCGTACAGCTCCTTCCAGCCCATCGAGCCGGGAAAGTTGTACTCGTAGTCGATCGTCCGCTTCGAATAGTGCGACAGCTCGTTCTCGCTGTGCTCGCGGACGCGGATGTTTCCGAGATCGAGCCCGATCAGGCCGATCCACTCGCGCATCGCATCGATCCAGCCGTCGAAGTGCTGCTGCCACTCGCTCTCGCGAATGAAGTACTCGATCTCCATTTGCTCGAATTCGAGTACGCGGAAGATGAAATTGCCTGGGGTGATCTCGTTGCGGAAGGCCTTGCCGATCTGGCCCACGCCGAAGGGCAGCTTCACGCGACCGGTCTGCATGATGTTCTTGTACTGGACGAAGATGCCCTGTGCCGTTTCCGGGCGCAGGTAGACCTGGGTACCGGTTTCCGAGACCGGGCCGATGGTCGTGCTGAACATCATGTTGAACTGCCGCGCGTCGGTGAGCGTGCGATTGCCGCACACCGGGCACGGGAGATTGGCGTCGCGGATAAGCGCCGAGAGCTCCTCAGGCGTGTTCGCCTCGGCGTTCTCGATATCGAGCTTCTCTTCGACGAGATGATCAGCCCGAAAGCGAGACTTGCACGTCTTGCAGTCGACCAGGGGATCGTTGAAGTTGGCGACATGACCCGATGCCTCCCAGACGCGCGGGTGCATCAGGATACCGGCGTCGAGGCCGACCATGTCGCGCCGCCGCTGGACAAACGTTCGCCACCAGAGCTGCTTGATGTTGTTTTTCAGCTCGACGCCGAGCGGTCCGTAGTCCCAGGTATTGGCGAGGCCGCCGTAGATGTCAGAGCCGGGGAACACGAATCCCCGGCGTTTGGCCAGCGCGACGATCTTCTCCATCGTCGCGGCGCGCGTTGTCTGGTCGGTCATGCGGTGACTACTCCACCCCGGCGGGTACGCGCTCGTTCTCGAGTCGAGTCGGGTCGTCCCTCAAGGGATCGTCGCTCCCCTCGGGTTCAGAGGTCTCGGAGAGCTGCTGGTAAACCTGGGTCGTGACGCTGCTGACATGACCGAGCCGCTGCTGCAGCTCCTTGATATCCATCCCACGCTCCATCGCATGCGCGGCGAACGAGTGGCGCAGGGTGTGCGGCGTGATCGACGTGATACCCACCCTGCTGGCGTAGGACTTCAGGATCAGCCAAAAGCCCTGACGCGTGAGGCGATTGCCCCGATGGTTGACGAACACTGCGGTCTCGCCCCGGTTCGCGATCGCGGTGCGAGGGTCGCCCATCCATGTCTGGAGCGATTTGAGGCAGCGGCGCGGCAGCGGTACCGACCGATCGACACCGCGCTTGCCGCGAAGCACCATCGCCATGTTGTCGAAGTCAAGATCGTCCATATCGAGCGAGACAAGCTCACTGACGCGCAGCCCGGAGGCGTACAGCAGCTCGAGCATCGCCATGTCGCGCACCTGCTCCGGCCGGGCCGGTTGCTGCCGCAGCGGCGCCTGCAGGAGCAGCTCGACCTCGGCGGTCGAAATGGAGTGAGGACGCGCCTTCTTCACGCGCGGCACGACAAGGTCGCGGCCGAGCAGGTCCGCCGTTGATTCCGAGCGGTGCAGGTAGCTGGTGAACGACTTGAGCGCGGCCATCTTGCGAGCGACGGTGGACGAAGCGTAGTCGCGCTTCGTCAGGTGATCGGCGAAGGCGTAGAGATGGTCGTCGCGCAGATCGCAAATCTCTTGAACGGGCGCGAGGCCAAGCTGAGCCGGCGGCTCGGCGAGGAACATGGCAAGCTGATTCAGATCGTTTCGATAGGCAGCAATCGTATTGTCCGAAAATGCCCGTTCGCGCTCCAGGTAATCCAAAAACGCCTGGACCTGAGACTTCACGCGATGTACCCCCTTCATGCCGCTGGTGCGCCGGCAAAAGCCGGGAGTGGCGGCCAATTGTGTCCCGATCATGACGTGGCATGACTCGTTCGAGCCGTACCGGTCAAAGGTCAGACATAACCATACTACGCGACTGCGGCCCGATGCTTGGCAATCGCTTTCTCAATTGGTGTGTACGGCAGATCGAAAGCATCGGCAACACCTTTGTACGTCACCAGCCCATCCATCACGTTCACGCCGCGGCCAAGAGCGGCATCACTGGTGACCGCCTCGATGAAGCCCATGTTGGCCAGTTTGATGCCGTATGGCACCGTGACGGCCGAGAGCGCGAGCGTGCTTGTGCGGGCCACCGCCCCCGGCATATTGGTGACACAGTAGTGGATGACGCCGTCGACGATGAAGGTCGGATTGCTGTGCGTCGTCGGCTTCGAGGTTTCGAAACAACCGCCCTGGTCGATGGCGACATCGACCATCACCGTGCCGGGCTTCATCGCGCCCAACATGTCGGCGGTGACGAGCTTCGGGGCCCGCGCACCGGGAACCAGCACCGAGCCGATCACGAGATCGGCATTGCCGACCGCGTCGGCAATTGTCTTTCGATTCGATGCGAGCAGGGTGATGCGACCGTGGAGGACATCGTCGAGATAGCGCAACCGTTCCATGCTGAGCTCGATGATCGTGACCCTGGCGCCAAGCCCGAGCGCCATCTGTGCCGCGTTGGTGCCGACACTGCCGCCGCCGATGATGACGACCTCGGCCGGCGCCACGCCGGGCACGCCGCCCAGCAGGGTGCCGATGCCGCCGTTGGGGCTTTCGAGATAATGCGCCCCGACCTGCACCGACATGCGCCCTGCCACCTCGCTCATCGGCGCGAGCAACGGCAGTGCCCGGTTGTCGAGCTGGACCGTCTCGTAGGCAATCGCCTGCACGTTGCGCTCGATGAGTGTCCTCGTGAGCGGCTCGTCATTGGCCAGATGAAGGTAGGTAAAGAGGATCTGGTGCTCGCGCAGGAGATCGTATTCCTCGGCGATCGGCTCCTTCACCTTCACGATCATATCGGCGCGGTCGAATACCTCGCCGTGTGTCCCGACGATCTCCACCCCTTCGGCGGCGTACTCGTCGTCAGTGAATCCGCTGCCGGCTCCGGCGCCGGCCTCGAACAGTACGTGATGGCCCTGTGAGATGTACTCGTGCACGGCGACCGGGGTGGCCGCGACGCGATTCTCCCGGTCCTTCACTTCTTTGGGAATTCCGACGATCATTTGCACGATCTCCTGCGAATCGCGGTCTGGCTCCGCAGCGCCATCGCTGCGAGCCCGAGCACTCTTCTCCCTCTTCGAGCCAAAGCGAACCCCACACGGCGATCGCTGCGTCTCACTGGCCTTCCTGGTCGTGCGCTGGCTCACGGTCGTGAAATTCTAGCACGGAGGTGCGCCCGCACACGCGGGTGATTTGCCCATCGTAGTACCATCCTTTCGTGATGCGATGGAGCCCGTTCGGCTACTGTCGTGCGCGGTCGCGGCAGCCTCACTGCCGGCACCCATGGAGCACCATTTCGTGCCAGAACTTTCAGACGGCTTCTATGCCGGCCTGCTCATCATTCCGATGCTTGCGCTCATCATCCTCGCGCATGAGTTCGGCCACTTCTTCGCGGCTCGTTCAGTCGGCATCAAGGTCGAGGAATTCGGAATCGGCATCCCGCCGCGCGCACGCGGCTGGCGCTGGCGAGGCGTGCTCTGGTCGCTGAACTGGATCCCACTCGGCGGGTTTGTCCGCGTCAAGGGCGAGGATGGCCGGGATTTCGAGCCCGGATCGATGAATACCAAGGGGCCGCTCGCCCGCGCCTTCTTCCTCATCGCCGGCTCCGGTGCCAATTTCCTCGCCGCGGCGCTGCTCTCGATCATCCTGGTCGCCACGCAAGGCGTGCCAACCGATACCAGCCATGTCTACATCCACATGGTCGAGCCGAACTCCCCGGCCGAAACCGCCGGATGGCATCCGGGTGATGCCATCGTCGAGATCGACGGTCGCGATGTGGATTCCGTCACCGATCTTTCCAGCGCGCTGGACGCGGGGGCCGGTCGTGACGTGACGGTGGTCGTCGATCGTGGCGGCTCACTGGTCGAGACGACGGTCACGCCGCGCGAGGATCCGCCGCCGGGGCAGGGCGCGACCGGAATTCGCGTTGACGCGGCCTACCTCTCGGCGATCAAGATCGGCAGTGTGTCCGAGGGATCGCCCGCCGAGGCCGCGGGCTGGCAACCGGGCGATGAGATCGTCGCCGTCGACGGTGTGGAGATCGCGTCGGTCGCGCAGGTGAACGCCTTGCTCGGCGCTGCCGAAGACGGTAACGCCGATGTGACGATGCTGCGCGATGGCGAGCGCGTCGAGACGACGGTTCAGCTCGACGATGCGTCGATACGCCTGACGGCCGTCGCGTCGGACTCACCGGCGTCGAAGGCGCTCCTCTACCCCGGCGACCGCATTGTTTCGATCGGCGACACGGCTGTCACCGATGCTGCCTCGCTCTACTCGGCGCTCGATATCGCGTCGGGTGACCGGGTGCCGGTCACGGTCGAGCGCGAGGGTCGCGAGATCGAAGTGACGCTTGCCGTGCCCGAGATCGGCCCGGACGACAACCCGCTGGCGCTGATTGGCGCCAACGCGACGCTGGAGACCTGGCAGGATCTCGCCGGTGTCGGGACGAAGTCGAGTCGTGACTTCGAGTCCGTTTCCGCCGGCGAGGTGATCCCGGAGGGGCTCGACCAATTCTGGTTCCTGATCACCGGGACGCTGGAGGGGCTGAAGGAGATCCTCACCTCCACGCCGAGCTCGGACGATCTCGCCGGGCCGGTGGGGATGGGTCAGCTCACATCGGAGCTGATTTCCGAGTCGGCGCTGCCGATCTGGTTCACGATCGGCAACATCGTGATGGTGATTTCGGTCGGTCTCGGAATTCTCAACCTGTTGCCGCTGCCGGCGCTCGACGGCGGCCGCCTGGCGTTCGTCGTGGTTGAGGTGTTGCGGGGAGGCAAGCGGTTGCCGCCGGAGAAGGAAGGCCTGGTTCATCTTGCCGGTCTGGCCCTCCTGTTGATGCTGATGTTCTTCGTCGCATTCAACGACGTCGGTCGCCTGATCGACGGGGAAAGCATCCTGCCGTAGGTGGGCGTCGCCGGAGATCCATGATGATTTCCGAGAAATCGCAAGATTGGCGGCTGCGACGATGTTTGCCGCTACGGTCGCGATGCCTCATTCTGCATGTCGACGTCGTACCATAAACACAGCATGTCCGTGAGGCGGCGAGTGACCGTGCTGGTCCACCGCGCACGATGAGAGGACCCACCTGACCATGACCCTGCTTGCCCCACGCCGCAAGACCCGTGTGCTCAACGTCGGCGGCGTCGAAATTGGCGGCCAGAACCCGATTCGCGTCCAGTCGATGGCGACGGCCGACACACGCGACCCGAAAGCGACACTCGCGCAGATCGAGGATCTGGCAAGTGTCGGCTGCGAGATCGTCCGTATCGCCGTCCCGGACCGCAAGGCCGCCGCGGCGCTGCCCGATATCGTCCCGTACGCGGCCGTGCCGCTGATCGCCGACATCCACTTCGAGCACACCCTTGCGCTCAAGGCGCTCGACGCCGGCATCCACGGCCTGCGGCTCAACCCCGGCAACATCCGCAAGGCGGAGGATGTTCGCGAGGTCGTCGCGAAGGCGAAGGAGCGAGGCGTTCCCATCCGAATCGGTGTCAACTTCGGCTCGGTCGCCCCGATGACCGAGGAATTCGTCGACGAGATGGCCAAACAGGGAGCGACGCAGGTCGAGCTGCGCGCCGAGTGGCTGGTGCGATCCGCTCTCGGACACATCCAGATTCTCGAAGACCTCGATTTTTACGACACCAAGGTCAGCCTGAAGGCTTTCGAGGTGCCGGTGCTGGTTGAGGCCTACCGACGCTTCGCTCTTCTCGAAAACGACTACCCGCTCCACCTCGGCGTCACCGAGGCCGGTACCCCGCGCGCCGGCAGCGTCCGCAGCGCGATCGGCATCGGCACGTTGCTGTCGCTGGGTATCGGCGACACGATTCGCGTCTCGCTGACGACCGATCCGAAGGAAGAGGTGTTCGTCGCCTACGAGATCCTGAAGAGCCTGGAGCTGCGACAGAAGGGCGCGACGATGATCGCCTGCCCCACCTGCGGCCGGGTCGAGGTCGATCTCTTCAAGCTGGCGAACCAGGTCGACAAGGTGTTGGAAACGGTGCAGGAGCCGATCCGCGTGGCGGTGATGGGTTGCGTCGTGAACGGACCCGGCGAGGCCCGCGACGCCGACGTCGGTATTGCCTCGGGCAATGGCAAGGGCGTCATTTTCCGCAAGGGCAAGATCGTCAAGACGGTTCTCGAGGAGGACATGCTCGACGAGCTCACGAACGAGATCAACGCCGTCGTCGAGGATCGCAGGAACGGGATCTTCGACGAGCCGGACGACACCGGCAGCGGCTCCTACAAGCCGATGATCCCGCTGACGGCGGTGTAGCCGACCCACCACGCATCCGCGGGGACCGCCCTGGTGGAGGTCCGAGACGAGAGACCGCCCTTGTGGCGGTCTTTTTGCATGGGGACTGTCATCCGGGTTCGCCGGGACATGAGTCAGGACAGACCGCGATAGATTTCCGCCAGGGTCAGGCGCGTCTCCGGGCAGGGGATGGGAATGTAGCCGTCACGGACGTGATCGGCTCTCGCCCACTCCCCTTTTTCATTGCGGAAGTGGCGCTCGACCCGCTGCGTGTCCTGATGGACGATGAGGTAGGTCTCGATTGTCGGGACGGACCGGTAGGCGATCAGCTTTTCGCGCTGGTCAGTCGATACGCTGGTGGGAGAAAGGACTTCCACAACGAGGCACGGGTTGGTTCGCCATCTGGGATTCTCCGTTTCCGGCGGTTCGCAGGCGACCATGACATCGGGATAGTAGTAGACATTGCCGATCTGGAAGCGCATGTCGGCGATATAGACGCGACATGGACCACCCTCAGCGTTCACAAGTAATCTGCTGGCGATATTAAGGGCGATTCTGTTGTGTCGGTCGGTCCCCCCGGTCATGGCATACAGCGTCCCGCCGACGTATTCGTGGCGGACCTCCGAGCGATCATCAATTTCCAGGTACTCTTCAACGCTAACCAGACCGTCGTCGATTCGCTGTGCCATCGTCTCTGCCTCGCTCTGACGCCGGATGCCTGATGCAAGTATACCGGTGCCCCCATTGATCTATGCGACGATAGGTCCCCGAACACTCTTGCCGGTCGAGTCCTGCGAAAATGCCTGGAAACGTCAATCTCAATCGGACACAGCGACAGGAGGCAGCATGTCGGCGACGCATGACCACAACGATCCACGTGTCCGAGAGCTTCACGCGGTGATCCGCCGCGCGAGTCAACTTGCGATCGACTGGACCGAGAGGCTTCCCGGACGGCCCATCAACGCTGGAGCGACACCGGACGATATGGCCGGCATTCTTGACAGACCGTTGCCCGAAGCCGGTACCGATCCCGATGCGGTGCTGACCGAGTGGCTGGAGCTCGCCGAGCCGGGCATCGTCACGAGCAACGGGCCGCGCTACTTTGGTTTCGTCACCGGTGGCGCGCTGCCGGCCGCGCTCGGTGGTGACTGGCTGGCGAGCACGATCGACCAGAACGGCGGCATCTGGAGCATGAGCCCCGCCGGCGCGCAGACCGAGCTGACCGTGATTCGGTGGCTGAAGGAGCTCTTTTCATTGCCTGCCGCGTGGCCCGGCGTCATCACCAGTGGCGCGACCATGAGCAACCAGGTCGGGCTCGCCGCCGCACGGCAGTGGGCCGGCGAGCGGCTCGGATTCAATCCCGCCGAGGACGGTCTGGGCGGTCGACCGCCGATCTCGGTCGTCTCCAGCACCGCCATCCATGCCAGCGCACGCAAGGCGCTGGGCAATCTCGGCCTCGGTCGCCAGGCGGTGCGGGCCGTGCCGGCTCCAGGCGGCGTGGTCGATGTCGAAGCGCTCCGGCAGGCTGTTGAGGCGATCGAGGGACCGGTCATCGTGGTTGCCAATGCCGGCGAGGTCAACTCCGGCCAGTTCGATGACCTCGAGGCTATCGCCGACATCTGCGCCAGCCATCCCGGTGGGGCGTGGATGCACGTTGACGGCGCCTTCGGCCTGTTCGCGGCCGCGTCGAGCGACTATCGCGACCGGGTGACGGGGATCGAGCGGGCAGATTCCGTCGCCGCTGATGCGCACAAGTGGCTCAACGTCCCCTACGACTCCGGATTTGCCTTCGTCCGGGATGAGCGCTCGCTGCGGTCGGCGTTTGCGACCAGCGGGGCGGCCTACCTCGCCGGATCGGGCGGCTGGGACGCCGACGACTTCAGCGCCGAGATGTCTCGACGTGTGCGCGCGATTCCGGCATGGTGCGCGCTGCGAAGCCTGGGGCGCGCCGGATATCGCGAGCTGATCGACCGTTGCATCGCGAACGCGATCAAGCTGGCGCGGTGGATCGACGAGCAGCCATGGCTTGAGTTGATGAACGCCGAGCGGATGCGAGAGACCCCGTTCATGGTTGTCTGCGCGCGGTTCACCGATCCGTCGTGGGACGACGACGAGCATGATCGTCGCAATCGGGAGTTGCTGGCGGCGCTGCAGGCGGATGGCCGCATCTATGCCAGCACGACAACCTGGGAGGGCAAGGCGGCGATGCGGTTCGCGTTTGACAACTGGATGACGACCGACGCCGACGTCGAGACAGCCTTCGATGCCATCCGGGACGTGCATGGTGGAGCGGTGCCCACGGGCTGACGCGATCCTGCCGAATCTGGGAGCGAGGCAGTACTAAAGTACTATTGCGAGGTCATCTCCGCTAACGCTCCGTGGAGCGGGTTCCCCCCATGTGCCACAGCGGTGATCAACAGAAGCAGGAACGTCCTGCCCTTCTCAACTCGCGGAGGCACCCATGGAGCTGACCGGCGTAGACTGGCGAACCATCATCGAGCCCGACGTGCCGATTCTCGAGTCGGTGGTTCGTGGCACCATCCTCTACTTCTTCGTCTTCACCCTGATGCGAGGTACGTTGCGGCGCACTGCGGGCGAGCTGTCGATGATCGACTTCATCTTCGTCCTCCTCGTCGCCAACGGCGCCGCCGACTCGATGACCGGCGGCGCCGTCTCCATTGTCAGCGGCATCGTGATCATTCTCACCATCGTCGCCTGGAACTACCTGTTGAACTCGCTCTCGTGGTACATCCCCGCCCTGCAGCGATGGACCACCCCACCACCATTGCAGGTCATCGACAACGGCAAGTTGCTCCGGCGCAACATGCGCAAGGAATTCCTCACCGAGGATGAGCTGATGGCACAGCTCCGTGAGGAAGGGATCGAGGACGTGTCGAGCGTCAAGGCAGCCCACATCGAGGGCGACGGCAACATCAGCGTGATCACCAACGACGACGAGGCATGATGGCAGGATCGTACCCGCGTCGGCGTCGCAATGTGCCCGCCCGTGTCGTGAACGGGTCGTATACTTCCTCCCGAAGACCGTGAGGCTGCTCCGCCTCCCCGCCCGGCTGGCGCAACGGCGTGACCGTGCAGCCAGCGATCACGCAAGGACGATTTGTCAATGCCCCGTCGTTCCGGATCCGGGTCCCTGAACGTCACGATTGCGATGCTCGTGGCCGTGGTCGCCATGCTCCTGCCGGTGGCAGGCGGCAGCCCGGCCGTTGCCCAGGAACCGCTTTCGTGCGAGCCGATTCCCAAGTCAACGCCCGCCGCGCCGGTTCCCACCGACACGGAAATCCCATCATTCGAGACACCCGAAGATGCCATCGACGTCACCATTGGCTACACGCCGATTTCGATCTTCGCGCCGATGTTCGTCGCGTACGAGCGAGGCTACTTTGCCGATGAGGGACTCAATGTGAGCCTCCAGGCGTTGCCTGGCGGCTCCGACATGGTCGTCCACACCGCGACGGGGGAGTTCGACGCCGGCATCGGCGGTATCGGGCCGGCGTACTGGAACGCCGCCGCGCAGGAGCTGCCGGTGACGATCATCGCGCCGGGCCACATGGAGGGCTCGCCGGTCGCCTCGCCGCTGATGATTTCGAAGGAAGCCTGCGAGAGCGGCGAGATCACCCGCATCTCCGATCTTGAGGGCAAGAAGGTCGCCGTCAACGCTCCCGGCGCGACCGAGATCTGGCTGGACACGGCGCTGCGCACCGACGGGCTGACGATCGAGGATATCGACCTTCAATACATGGCCTTCCCGGATGCGGTCGCCGCGCTCGACAGCGGCTCGATCACCGCTTCGATCATCGGCGAGCCGCTCGCCACAAAGGCCGAGAACGACGGCATCGCCGTCCGCATTGCCTCCGACTTCCCGGTGCAGTCCTACCAGGTGACTGCGATCTTTGCGAGTGACCAGTTCCTCAGCGAGCATCCTGATGCGGCCACCGGGCTCGTCACCGCCTACCTGCGTGCCAGCCGCGACCTGACCGAGAATTTCAACGATCCGATCAACCTCGCGATCATCCAGAAGTACACCGATGTTCCGCCGGAGCTGATCGCCGAGTCGATCAAGCCGGTCTACGACCTTGACGGCAATATCGACCTCGACTCACTTACAACGCTCCAGGACTTCTTCCGCGCTCGCGACCTGCTCGACTACGACGACGACCTCGATCCAGCATCGATGATCGACACGCAGTTCGTCGACGGCGCGGTGGAGCAGCTCGGTGGCAGCCAGGGCTAACGCATGACCGATTCCGCCTTGCCGGCCGCTCGCACCGCTTCCATGCCCGTCACCGCGCGGGATGTCGAGTCACTCGTCTCCGCCGTCCATGTCCGCAAGCGCTTCGAAACGCCGCGCGGGCCGGTTGACGCTGTCGACGATGTCACCCTGTCGTTCCCGGCGGGAAGCTTCACCGTCATCGTCGGGCCGAGCGGCTGTGGCAAATCGACCCTGTTGCGCATGATCGCCGGGCTGGAGACGCCGACCGGAGGCCGCATCGACTTCGGCGGCCGCACCAACGGCGACCGGCCGACCAACGCACTCGTTTTCCAGGGACGGTCGCTCTTCCCGTGGCTGACGCTGCGGCAGAACGTTGCCTACGGGCTGCGCCTCAAGGGGATGTCGCGCCGAGAGCGCGGCGAGCGTGCCGATGACCTGCTGGAGCTGGTCGGGTTGCGAAAGTTCGCACGGTCATACCCGCATCAGGTGTCGGAGGGCATGCGTCAGCGTGTCGCGATCGCGCGGGCGCTGGCGGTCGACCCCGATATCCTGCTGATGGATGAGCCGTTCGGCGCCCTTGACGAACAGACGCGCATGATCCTTCAGGAGGAGCTGCTGCGCATCTGGGAGACGACTGGCAAGACGGTCATCTTCGTCACCCACTCGCTCGACGAGGCGCTGATGCTGGCCGATACCATCGTCGTGATGAGCGCCCAGCCGGGAACGATTCGCACCGTTTTCAACGTCCCCTTCTCGCGGCCGCGCGAGCTGGCAGCGGTGCGGTCTGACCAGCGCTTCGCCGAGCTGTTCACCCGCACGTGGGACATCCTCCGCACGGAGGTCAACACCGCACGAGCGCAGCAGGGCGAGGAGGTCGAGCCGTGACCTCACGTCGCCGCGTCGCCGAGCTGAGCCTCACCCTCGCCGCGCCGGTACTGCTGCTGGCGGTCTGGGAGGCGCTTTCCCGGGCCGAGTTGATCAACCCGATCTACTGGCCCGCGCCGAGCAGCCTCTGGGGAACCTTTGTCGAGCTGCTCACCGAAGACAACCTGCTGGACGATATCTGGCTGAGTACCGTTCGCATCCTGACCGGATTCCTGCTCGGCGCGGTGCCGGGCGTGGTGCTGGGCCTGGCGATGGGGTTGTTCTGGCCGGTGCGCGTCTTCCTGATGCCCCTGGCAGCGGCGCTCTACGCCATCCCGAAAATCGCGATCCTGCCGCTGGTGATGATCGTGTTCGGTATCGGTGAGACCTCGAAGTTCGTCATCGTCGCCCTCTCGATCTTCTTTCTCGTAGTGCTCAACACCATGAGCGGCGTTCTCGAGATTGATCGGACCTTTCGGGATGTCGCTCGCAATCTCGGCGCGTCGCGGGTCGAGATGTTCACGACCGTCGCCCTGCCCGGTGCACTGCCGAGCATCTTCACCGGGCTGCGGCTGGCGATGGGGTTCGCGCTGATCGTCATCGTCGGCACCGAGTTCCTGACCGTCTCGCAGGGCGGCATCGGGGCGCTGATCTGGCAGAGCTGGACGATCCTCTCGGTCAAGAAAATGATGGTCGGGCTGATCATCACCGGCATCATGGGATGGCTGCTGTCGCTGCTGGTCGCGGCCGGCGAGCGACTGGCGATGCCGTGGCGGGTGGCGGACCAATGATGCCTGCCTCCCCCACCCTCTCCGCTCGGGCCGACCGACCATCTCTCTGGAAGGTGTGGTTCTTCGCAGTACGGCCGTTTTCGTTCACGACCTCGACCGTGCCGATTCTCGCCGCGTCGGCACTCGCACTCTTCCATGGCGCGTTCAGCATGCGCGACCTGTTGCTGATGCTGTTCGCTTCGATGGCGACGCATGCCGGCTGCAATCTCGCCAACGACTACTACGATGACGAGTCAGGTGTCGATCGCGAGCAGGTCGTCGGACAGGCCGGTGTGCTGCAGCAGGGCTGGCTCACGCGTCGCGACCTCGGGCTCGCCATCATTGCTGCGTTCGCCATTGCCTTCGTCGCGGCGCTGCCGATCATGCTCGATATCGGCTGGCCGATCGTCGTGCTCGGCGTGCTCAGCGCCGCCGCGGCCTACCTGTACACCGGTGGGCCGTTTCCGCTCGCATACTGGGCGCTCGGCGAGGTCACTGTTTTCCTCGCGATGGGTGTCGGCATGGTGATCGGCACCTACTACGTCCACACCGGCGAGATTTCGTTTCAGGCGGCGCTCCTGAGTATCGTGGTCGGCTGCGTCGTGACCGCCATCCTGCATGCCAACAATATCCGGGACCGTGAGGTCGATCGGGCGCATCGCAAGCGGACGCTCGCAAACCTGCTGCCGCGCCGGGTGGCGAATCTGGAATACCAGGCGTTGGTGCTGCTGCCGTGGCCGATTCTCGCGGCGATGATCGTGCTGGAACCGGCGTCGTGGCCCATCGCGATCAGCCTGCTTGCGCTTCCGAAGGCGCTGTGGCTCGCCCGGACGATCCCCGACGCCCAAACGCCACACGAGTTGAATCCATACGTGCGAAAGTCGGCCGGTCTGCACATGCAGCTCGGGTTGCTCATCGCGCTCGGCTACCTCATCGCCGATGTGACAGGGAGGGTATGATCACGTCGACCCGACGCATCGTCGCCATCGTCATCGCGATCGTCACCATTGCCGGTATCTTCGCCGCGTGGTGGTCGCGATTCGTCCATCCGTTCCAGACGCGTCTCGCGCATGTGATCATGCCGGTTCCGCGCAAGCACGCCCATCTCGACGGCTTGACGATCGCCTTCGTCACGGATCTCCACGTCGGTCCGCACTTCGGCGCCGACGACCTGCGCCCGGCGGTCGACTTCCTGCGCAAGGCGCGGCCGGACATCATCGTGTTCGGCGGCGACTACATCAGCGAGTCGCCCCGGTACATCGACATTGCCGTGAGCCCGGTCGAGGACATGGTTGCCACCGCGAAATACGGGGCCTGGGGCATCCTCGGGAACCATGATGTCGCCAACACCCCGTCGCGAGTTGAGGCGGCGATGGAGCGGGCCGGGGTGCGGATGCTGGTCAACGATTCGGCAGAGGTAAAGACCGAAAACGGCTCGTTGTGGCTGGCGGGCCTGGACGATGCGCTGCTGGGCGCCCCGGACCCGAAGGCGACCTTTGGTGGCATTCCCGCCGACGCGGCGGTGGTGGCGCTGTGGCACGAGCCGGATCAGGCGGAGAAAATCGCGCCGTTCGATCCGATCTTCATGCTGTCGGGGCACACGCATGGCGGCCAGGTGCGCCTGCCGGGGATCGAGAGCATCGGCACACCGCGGCTCGGACGCCGATATGTGCTCGGGCGGTTCGACGTGCAGGGGATGCCGCTCTACGTCTCGCCGGGACTGGGCATGTATCGCCCGCCCGTACGCTTCAACTGCCCGCCGGAGGTCACGATCATCACGCTCTTCGGCGATACTGCCGAGACACCGTGAGCTGTCGTCCGGCTGGGCGCCTCGACACTGGAGTGGTGCCGGCTTCCCCTGGCCAATGCTGGTTTCGCCATGCGGAACCTGGCGTGGCACACTGCCTGCGGAATTGTCGGGTCGGGACGGTCCCGGCTCATGCTGGAACAACACACCGTGCGGATACGGCGCGGTCGTCAGGGAACCGTACATGACAGAGCAGGAAACCATTCGGGTGGGCGTCATCGGCTGCGGCGCGGGGATCTTTCACCTCGAGGGCTACTCCGCCGATCCCCGCGTCAAGATCGTGGCGCTTGCCGGGCTCGATACCGAACGCTGCGAGCGCCTGGCGAAGCAGTTCGACGTGCCGCGCATCTACCGCGAGTACCAGGAGCTGCTGGATGACAACGACATCGATGCGGTCAGCGTGGTGGTGCCGAACTCGCTCCACCTGCCTGTGACGAGAGCCGCCTTCGAGGCCGGCAAGCACGTCCTGGTCGAGAAGCCGCTCGCCCACAACGTTGCCGCCGGTGCGGAGATGGTGGCCGAGGCGAAGAAGCACGACAAGCTGCTCGGCATCGCGTTCCAGCGTCGCTGGCGGCACGATACGCAGATCGTGAAGGAACAGGTCGAGTCCGGCGCGCTGGGCGATGTCTACTACGCCAAGGCGTACTGGATGCGCCGCAACGGCATCCCCGGATGGGGCTCGTGGTTCACCAACAGGGACGCGGCCGGCGGCGGCCCGCTGATCGATCTCGGCGTGCACGTGCTCGACATGGCGCTTTACATGCTGGGCAATCCGAAGGTCAGCACGATCACCGCATCGACCTACGATCGCATCGGCAGCCAGGGCAAGGGCAACTGGCCCGGCACGATGGGCCCGCGGACGGGAGGATCGAACAGCTACGAGGTCGAGGACCTTGCCACCGCGTTCATCCGGTTCGAGAATGGCGGCACGCTGCTGCTGGAGGCGGCCTGGGCGGCCTACACCGAGATGACGGACGAGTTCGGCGTGCAGCTCTACGGCAGCAACGGCGGCGCAAAGATTCACTCGAAGGATTACGCGGACGTCGGCACGCTCCAGCTGTTCAGTGATGTCGCCGGTGCCGCGGTCGACGCGACGCCGCGCCTGCAGTCCCGGAAGGGGCACGCGTACATCACGAAGCACTTCGTCGACGCGATCCTGCACGGCACGCCGCTGTCGCCCGACGGCGAAGAGGGGCTGGATCGGGTGAAGATCATCGAGGCGATCTATCGATCCGCCGAGCTGGGCCGCGAAATTTCGCTCGATGAGGTTGCCGCTGGCGAGAAAACCGCCGCCGACTGAGACCTGGGGATCATCAGGATCTCCCATTGGAGGTGGCCCGAATCGCCCTTCCGGAAAGGACCATCATGGCACAGGATATCCGCGTCACTGTTTGGAACGAGTTCCGCCACGAGAAGCAGGATGAGGAGATC
>CBFGRG010000007.1:0-19192 GCA_965651105.1 uncultured bacterium
CTTCCGCCCAAAACCCTGGAGCTCACAAGCTCCGGGGTTTTTCTGTGTCCGGTTCAGGTGCTGGGAAGTGCCGGGTCATGGGTGATGGGCAGGCGAACGTGAAACACTGTGCGTCCGGGCCGGGATTCGACGTCGACCATGCCGCCGTGTGATTCGGTGACGAGACGCCAGACGGTATCGAGGCCAAGGCCGGTACCGACGCCCTGCGGCTTGGTAGTGAAAAACGGCTCGAAGATGCGGGTCAACGCCTCTTCGGGGATGCCGGGCCCGTCGTCCTCGATGTCGACGACGATCGCGCCATCGTCCATCCGCGTCGTGATCGTGATCGTGCCGCGCCCATCGGTGGCGTCGATCGCGTTGTCGAGCAGGTTGGTCCACACCTGGTTCAGCGTGTTGCCGTGTGCCCGGATCTTCGGCAGGTCCTGATCGAACCTGCGGCGGATCGTCACGTCGCGGAGCCGGTGGTTGAGGATGATGAGCGTGGTTTCGATGCCGTCGTTGACGTCGATCTCCTGCTCGAGCCCGCGATCCATGTAGGTGTAACCCTTGACCGCCTGCACGAGCTCGGACACGCGACGACTCCCGCGCGTGATGATGTCCGTCGCCTCGCGGATCGAGTTGGCGGCATCGACCCAGCGCAGCGCTGGAGCGAGCGCCATTGGCGGCAGAATGCTGACGAGGTCGTTGAGGTCGTCGATCGTGGTGCCGGCCTGCACGAGCCCGGCGGCGAGCTTCCAGGATTCCGCTACGTCATGGTCGTCGAGCCAGTCCTCGACCTCCGCCTCGCGCTGGTCGCGCTCGAGCGGACCGAGATCGAGATGCTCGGCGCCGCGCTCGGCAAGCTCCTCAAGCCGCTGCCAGAGCGCGTCGTTGAGGTTGCAGGTACCCAGCAGCTCCCGGATCGACGCATTTCGCTCGACGATCGTCGATGCGAGCCGCGAGCTGGCTCGCTGGATCGCCGCGGCGGGATTGTTGAGCTCGTGCGCGAGGCCGGCAGACAGCTTGCCGAGTGCGGCCATCTTTTCGAGGTACCGGGCCTGCTGCTCGTGTTCGAGCTGGAGGTTGCGTCGCTCGAGCTCATGCGCGCGGACGCGTTCGGAGACGTCGCGGAAAAAGCTGTGGGTGGCGATGACGGTGTCACCGACCATTCTCGAGGTCGCGTTGCCTTCGACAGGGATCGCGCTGCCATCCTTCGTGACGAAGATGGTCTCGA
Organism: uncultured bacterium; assembly: GCA_965651105.1. Lineage (GTDB taxonomy): Bacteria > Chloroflexota > Chloroflexia > Thermomicrobiales > UBA6265 > JACCVC01. The sequence goes on from CBFGRG010000007.1 coordinate 1,214, forward strand.
TCAGGTTGATCGGATCACCGCTGATTGCCTGCCGGAACATGACCTGGCAGTGGTCGAGCGCGTCGGGATGGATGATGTCCCACACGATCATGTTCTTGAGGTCGTCGTCGGTGTAACCGAGTTTGTCATGCCACGCCTGGTTGACAAACTCGAACGTCCCGTCCGGACGAACGCTCTGGATCATATCGGACGCATTGTCGATCACCGCCCGGTAGCGCTGCTCGCTTTCGAGAAGCTTCAGGTCGACGCTGGACGGTTCGTGCTCGGTCATGACGACCTCTCCCTGCCGTCGATGGCGGTGCCGGTGTGAGCGGCATTGTCGATTCACGATGGTTGATATTCTGTGGCCCGAAATCAGTGTATGATGGATGCGGGTCTCGCACAACACAAGCGGCACGGGCGGTTGAGATGGCGCGCGGTGCCGCGTTGTCCTTCGCGTTGGCCGCTCTTTCTCCACCTGATGTGACCGGCACGACGGGCAGAAGCCGCCTTGCGGCGGACACCGGGCACAATGAGGAGCTGTGAAGCGATGGCGAAGCCGATCATTCTCACCGTCGATGACGATACGGAGGTACTCCAGGCGATCTCGCGCGATGTTCGGCAGGGTTTCGGCGATCGGTTCCGGGTGATTCGGGCCGATTCCGGGGCGCGCGCGCTGGACGTGATTCGGCAGGTGAAGCTGGCGGAAGAGGCTGTCGCGCTCATGCTGGTCGACCAGCGCATGCCGGAGCTCACCGGCGTGGACCTGCTCGCGAAGGCGCGCCCACTGTTCCCCGACGCCAAGCGCGTGCTGTTGACGGCCTATGCCGATACCGATGCCGCGATAAGCGCGATCAACGAGATCCAGCTCGACTACTATCTCGTCAAACCCTGGGATCCACCGGAGCAGCGGCTTTACCCGGTGCTGGACGACCTGCTCGATGATTGGGTTGCCGATCACCGACCCGCGTTCGACGGCATCCGTGTGGTGGGGCACCGCTGGTCGCCAGAAGCGCACGCCGTGCGGGATTTCCTCGCCCGGAACCAGCTGCCGTTCGAGTGGCTCGACCTCGCCAGCAACCCGAAGGCGGAGCAATTGCTCGAGCTCATTGGTGGCGATGAGACTGCTTGTCCCGCGCTGATTTTCTCGGACGGGTCGGTGCTCGAGAAGCCGACCATGGAGGAGATCGCGGAGCGCATGGGGCTGCGGGGCCGGGTTGAGGTTCCGCTGTACGACCTCATCATCGTCGGCGGCGGACCGGCAGGACTCGCTGCCGCGGTGTACGGCTCGTCCGAAGGGTTGAGGACGGTCATCGTCGAGCGTGAGGCGGCCGGTGGCCAGGCGGGAATGAGCTCGCGGATCGAGAATTACCTCGGGTTCCCAAAAGGCCTCTCTGGCGGCGAGCTCGCGCGGCGGGCGATGACACAGGCACGCCGGCTCGGTACCGAGATGCTGCTGACACAGGAGGCGGTGGGCATCAAGGACCTGCATGGATCGGTCGGCTTGACGCTCTCGGACGGGACCCAGCTTCAGGCGCACAACGTCATTATCGCCACCGGCGTTTCCTATCGCCGGATGGATGCACCAGGGGTGGCCGAGCTGTCAGGTCGGGGCGTGTACCACGGCGCAGGCATATCCGAGGCGTATGCGGTCAAGGGCGAGGACATTTTCATCGTCGGCGGAGCCAATTCCGCCGGTCAGGCCGCCGTGTACTTCTCGGGATTCGCGCGCTCGGTGACGATGCTCGTGCGGGGAGATGGGTTGTCCGACAGCATGTCCCATTACCTTGTCGAGCAGATCGAGCGGACGCCCAACATCACCGTGCAGGTTCACACGACGGTGGCTGAGGTGATCGGCGGGGACCACGTCGAAGGACTGGTGCTGCGAGACTCGGTGACCGGCAAGTGTCGCAGCGTGCCGGCCGGTGCACTCTTCGTCTTCATCGGCGCGCTTCCGCGAACCGAGTGGCTCGATGGTGCGATCGCGCGGGACGAGCGCGGGTTCATCCTCACGGGTACCGATCTGGTGGCGGACGGCAAGCCGAAAACCTGGCCGCTCGAGCGGGATCCGTTTCTGCTGGAAACCAGTATCCCCGGGGTGTTCGCGGCGGGTGACGTGCGACATGGCTCGGGTAAACGCGTGGCGACCGCGGTCGGCGAGGGAGCGATGGCGGTGATGACTGTCTGGCAGTGCCGGGAGTACAACGGCATCTAGCTAGGAGCACCTGCCTCCGGAATGCAAAGGCTGATCCGATCGGCCACCCGGTTGGCTGGGTCGTCATGCTCGATAGCCTTCGACGCCCCAATCCTCAAACTCGGGCGGCGTTGCCTCGTATACGTGGCCCTGAACGAAATGATAGTCTCACGCCTAATTGCGCCCTGACGCCATCCGCGTCTGTCTTGATAATGAAACCGGGAAGCCACCACGTAGTGCCGATCCTGTGGTGGCTGTTCATTGCGGGCCGCCACAGGGGCGGCACTACGGGTCGAGTTGCGCGGTGACTACTCGGATCACGCAGGTTTCATTTGCGTTGGCGCCCGCGGCCCAGGTCGACGCCCGCATCGCGGAGGCGCGGACCCGCCTCTGTACATCCCTTCCGTGGGCGCCGATCCGCTGACGATGGAGTGGGGCTCAGTGACGGCTGGGAAGCAAAAGGGAAGCAACCATACCGGATACGAAAAACGGCCACCCGAGAGGGTGGTCGTTTTCCTTGAACCTATAGGGTTTTTCGCGGTACGCCCGGCAGGATTCGAACCTGCGACCTCTTGCTCCGGAGGCAAGCGCTCTATCCACTGAGCTACGGGCGCGCAGCACCCGCAAGTATACCCGCCGCGGTGGCGCTTTGCACGCGGCCTGTGTCGCGGCGCGTTTGCCCATCACGCGGATCGGGCGTAGGATAGATGCCGCCCGCAACGATGGACCGTTCTGGCCGTGAACGCATTGGCCCTCGGTGGTGAATGGGGTTGGACCGACCGGACCCGTCCGAGAGGAGTCCCCATGCTCGATTGGCCGCCGCGATCCCCATGAACGCGATCCAGCGATTCTTCAGAGCGACTTTCGCCGCGCTCGCGGTCCGGAACTACCGGCTCTTCTTCGTCGGTCAGGCCATCTCGCTCTCCGGCTCGTGGATGCAGCGCATTGCCCAGGGCCTGCTGGTGCTCGACCTGACAGGCTCGGGCACCGCGCTCGGCGTGGTGATCGCGCTCCAGGCGTTGCCCGTGCTCGTATTCGGCGTGTGGGGCGGGGTTGTCGCCGATCGGTTTCCGAAGCGATCGATTCTCTATGCAACCCAGGCTGTTGCCGGGACGACCAGCCTCGTCACCGGGCTGTTGGTGATTTCCGGCGATATCCGACTGTGGATGGTCTACGTGGCGGCGCTGTCGCTCGGCTTCGTGAAAGTGTTCGACAATCCGACCCGTCAGACCTTCGTGCGAGAGATGGTCGGCAGCGACCTGCTGACCAACGCGGTGTCGCTGAACTCCATCGAGATGAACTTCGCGCGCGTGGTCGGCCCGGCGATCGCCGGCGTGCTGGTAGCGACGATCGGGCTTGGCGCCTGCTTCGTCGTCGATGGGCTCTCCTACACCGTCGTGATCGCGATGCTGGCGGTCATGCGGTCGAGCGAGCTCAACCCGGCGAAGCGCGTCGCGCGGACGAAGGGGCAGTTGACCGAGGGGCTGCGATACGTGCAGTCGCAACCGGTGATTCGCAACACGCTGGTGATGATGGCAATCATCGGCACCTTCACCTATGAGTTCTCGGTGGTGTTGCCACTCCTGGCCGAGTTCACCTTCGAGCGGGGGGCGAGCGGTTATGCGGCCCTCACCTCGGCGATGGGGGTGGGCGCGGTCATCGGTGGTCTCTACACCGCCAGTCGCCGCCGGACCGGCCCAGCGGTGCTGGTCGTGTCGGCTGCGCTCTTCGGCGGGGCCATGCTGCTGGTGAGCGTGTCCCCGACGATGACGGTGGCGCTGGGCGCGATGGTGATCGTCGGCTTCTTCTCGATCAACTTCACCTCGCTGGCGAATGTGACGCTTCAACTCTCGAGCGCGCCGCAGATGCAGGGACGCGTGATGTCGCTGTGGACGATGGCGATGCTGGGTACGACGCCGATCGGCGGTCCCATCATGGGGATGATCGGTGACCACGCCGGCGCGCGCTGGGCGCTCGCGTTGGGCGGGTTCGCTGCCCTGGCGGCCGCGGGGATCGGCCTGCTCACGGTCAGGAAGCTGGAGCGAGCTCGGGCACCGGCGGCATCGAAATCTTCAGTGCACGGCGCTCGTGCCGACGATTGATCGTTGGTTTGGTGCGTATCTTTGGTCCCGGTGAGCGTCGTACAGGGGCCCGTAGACAGACGCTGTCTTGAAGCGCCTATCGCATCGTTGAGGGCAGGATGCCGAGCTCCGAGCGGTACTTGGCCACGGTGCGTCGGGCGATGCGGATGCCTTCGTCCAGCAGGAGATCGCAAATCTCGCGGTCGGTGATGCTTTTCCCGCTGGCTTCCTGCTGTTCGATGATCTCCTTGATCACATCCTTGGTGCTCAGCGACGGTCGGAAGAAGTCGGAGTAGGGGATCACCTTCTGGTTCGGCAGCATCACGTACTTGTTGGCCGTTGCCCGGCTGACGGTTGACTCATGCACGCCGACCTGTTGCGCCACCAGCGCGCGGGTGAGCGGCTTGAGGTTCCGGACCCCGCCCCGAAGGAAGTCCTGCTGCAGCTCGCACACGACCTTGCTGATCTTGAGCAGGGTTTCGCGGCGCTGCTCGATATTCGACATGAACAGCCGCGCGCGGTTGGTGTACTGGCGGACATGATCTCGTTCGCCGCCATCCATGGCCTTCGCGGCCTCATCGGCGACCTCGTCATCCAGTCCTTCATCATCATCCTGCTTCGTCGATACCGTGGCGTGGCGGGAGATCCGCGCGAGCAGGTCGCTGTAGACGCCGTTCATGCGCAGGTAGTTGTATCGGCTGTCGACGACCTCCACGAGCAGGTCCTCGTTGTGGTCGATCCGGACGATGATATCCGGCGAGACGAGGGGGCTGTCGGTGGGCGTGCCCCATGAGCGCGCCTCGCTGGTTTGCATCGGGTGGGGATTGAGCCGGTCGCGGATGAAATCGCGCGCAACCTCGATATCGGCCGGGGTGACGCCGAGCTGGCGCGCGAGCTTTCCGAATTTGTGGGCGCCCAGGTCGTCGAGATGGTTGTCGATCAGGTAGCCAACATGGTCGGGCACGTCTTCGCCGGAGCGGCGCAGGAAGTCGGCCTGCAGGTGCAGGCACTCGGCCAGCGACCGCGCGCCGACACCGACCGGCGCGACATCCTGGATGACCTCCAGCACGCTCTCAACATCTTCGCGCGGCACGCCGAGCGATTCCGCGATGTCGACGATGTCCTCGGGGAGGAAGCCTCGCGCATCCAGCGAGTCCACCAGGAATTCGGCGATTGGGTGTTCGTGCTCCTCCAGCAGGGTGCGGGCGTCGGAGAGAATGACTTCGTGCGGGTCGAGCCGGGAGGCGACAATCGACAGCGGGTCGAAGTCGTCGTCGCTGTCGGACGCCACGCTGGCGATGCGCGGCTCGAGCTCATCGCGTCCGTCGAGCGAGCTGGTCGACTGGCGATCCCGCTCGATGCGGCAGGTTGGGCACCAGCTGCCGTCCAGGGCCGACCCGCAGGCCGGGCACGTCGAGCGTTCCTCGATTTCAAGCGCCGGATTGGAGAGCAGCTCCTGCTCGATAACCGCCTGCAGCTCCTGCTGTGACAGGCTGAGAATGTAGTTCGCTTCGATCAGGCTGGGCGAAACCCATTGTCGCATTTCCTGCGAATAGCCGAGACCTTGTTCCATGGTGTGTCTCTTCCGTGCGCCACCGATCGATTCGAGCGGAAGTGCGATAATTGGCGACAATCCGGGATGTCGAGCGACGGAGAGAATCCGGACCGATCGCCATATTGACCGCCACCTCGACTTTCCTCAGTATAGGCGTCCCGGGAATCGGTGGCAACGAACTTGCTGGAGTTTCGGAGGATCGGATCGACAACCCGGCAGTTCGCCACAGGAGGCCTGGTTCGTTGCGCGAGGCCTTCGTGGGAAGATGGATCCATGCGCGCGTTCCGTGTGGCGCGGTTGATGGGCGTCGACGTCCACATCCACCCCACGTTCCTGCTCATCTTTGCGTGGGCGTTTCTCAAATGGGGCATTGGGCCCGACGGCGGTCCGGCGGCGCTCGCGCTTGGCCTGTTGTTTGTGCTGCTCATCGTGCTTTCCGTTGTCGTGCACGAGTTTGGGCATGTGCTGATGGCGCGCGAGTACGGCGTGCGCGTGCTGGACGTGACGCTGTGGCCCTTTGGCGGTGTGGCGCGGATCGAGCAGACTCCCGCCACGCCCCGCGGCGAGTTCATGATCTCGCTCGCAGGTCCCGCCATGAACCTGGCGATCTTCCTGGCGCTGCTGCCGGTCCTGCTGCTGATCGGCCTGATCTGGGGCAGGGACCAGCTTCTCGCCGGCGCGGAACTGTTCGACCGCATCACGCTCGCCGGCCTCGTCGCCTACGTCGCGCTCACCAATCTCCTGATCATGGCGTTCAATATGATCCCCGCTTTCCCGGTCGATGGTGGCCGAGTTCTGCGCGCGGGCCTGAGTGGCCCACTTGGACGTGAGCGAGCCACGACGATCGCCGTCGCGCTCGGGACCGGCCTGGCCCTCCTCGCGGTGGTTGCCGGCATTTGGCAGCGATCGATCGTACTTGTGGCGATCGGCATCTTCGTCGCGATCGCGGCGCAGGCGGAGGCGCGGGCGGCGCACGTCGAGGCAAGCATGCGCCGCCTGCGGGTCGGACAGTTTTCATTGTGGGATATGGGGGGCATCTCGCCCGAGCAACCACTGACACTGGCGCTCCGGGGCGGCCCGCGCGACCTGGTGGTGACGCAGAACGGCGAGGTGGTCGGCATGCTCTGGCGACAGGATTTGTTGAGCGGGCTGCAGGGCGGAATCGCGGGGCGAACCGTGGCGGACGTGATGGATCGGTCGATCTATGTCGCTGACGTCAACGATTCGGTGCTCGATGTCCAGCAGATGATGAACGCCATGAGCAGGTGGGCCGTTCCCGTGACGGAGAACGGGCAGTACCGCGGTATTTTCACCGCCGACCGATTTGTCTCGCTGCACCGGCAGGTGATGCCGCCGCTCTTCTCGGGCTGGTCGATTCCGGAGCCGTGGCGCGAGGCGATCAGCCACACGTTTCGCCGGCGTGGCTAGAATGGAGTACAGTCGTCACTCGCCCAAGTTGACGGTATGCGGGGCGCCTCGTAAAGTAGGGTCGTGGGCTTGGTACCAGGCGCGGCAGGAGGCAGTGCGTCATGAAGGTGTCGACACGCGGTGAATACGGTGTTCGAGCCATGGTGGCGCTCGCACGGCACTACGGACAGGGACCGTTGTCGATTGCCGATATCTCTCGCGAGACGTCGATTCCCTCCGCGTACCTCGAACAGCTGATCGCTCCGCTCCGACGCGCTAGCCTGGTTAACAGCAAGCGCGGCGCTCGCGGTGGCTACACGCTGGCGAGCGCACCGGACGACGTTCGCATCGGCGATATCTACCGTGTCATGGAAGGGCCGGTGGCGCCGATGGACTGTGTTTCCGAAGATGCAGCCGACCAGACCTGTCCCCTCATCGATGGCTGCGAAACCCGGCCCGTCTGGCTGAAGGTTCGCGACTCGATCGTCGAAGCCCTCGACTCGACCACGCTTGCCGATCTCGCTCACAAAGGCGGCAAGCCGCTGACCGATCCGCCGGTTGAGCGCACCACCGCCTAGCGCCTGACCGCGACAGTTTCGGCATCTCCAGGGAGCCAACTCATGACCTACGGCCGGGAAGGGATTTACCTGGACCACGCCGCCACGACGCCAGTCGACCCCGGCGTCGTCGAGCTCATGCTGCCCTTCTTCGCAGAGCAGTTCGGCAACCCGAGCAGTATTTACCAGCTCGGGCAGGAGGCTCGCGCCGCGATCGATGGCGCGCGGCGCCAGTGCGCTGCCGTACTCGGCTGCTCCCCCAGCGAGGTCGTCTTCACCAGCGGTGCCACCGAGAGCGACAACCTCGCCCTGCGTGGCGCCGTCGACGGTTGGCGTCGCGAACACGGTGCCGAGCGCCGGCCGCACCTGGTGATTTCGGCGATCGAGCATCACGCGGTGCTCGATACGGCGATGAGCCTGGCCGAGGACGGCGTGGATCTCGACATTGTGCCGGTCGACGCGTCCGGGCGGATCGATCCCGCCGAAGTCGCGGCGGCGATCCGGCCGGAGACCTGCCTCGTCAGTGTGATGCTGGCCAACAATGAGCTCGGCACGATCCAGCCAGTCGCCGAGATTGCCGCGATCGCATCCGAACGGGGCGTGCCGATGCACACCGATGCGGTGCAGGGGGCAGGGCTGCTGGATTTGTCGGTCAACCGGCTCGGTGTCGACATGCTGTCGCTGTCGGCGCACAAGTTCTATGGCCCCAAGGGGGTCGGGCTGCTCTATGTCCGCAAGGGCACCCGCATCGCATGGCAGCAGCATGGCGGCGGACAGGAATCCGGTCGTCGGGGCGGCACAGAGAGTGTGCCGTTGATTGTTGGTATGGGGGAGGCGCTGCAGCGGGCAGAGAACCTGCGCGATCAGTATGTCGCGCACTGCCGAGCGCTGGTCGATCGCCTGTGGGAGCAGCTCTGCAGCAACCTGCCCGACACCGTTCGCAACGGGACAGACGACCCCGGCCTCGCCCTGCCGAATATTCTCAATGTCGTGCTGCCCGGCATTCAGGGCGAGACGATGTTGCTCAATCTCGACCTGCTCGGCATCGCGGCGTCGGCGGGGTCGGCCTGCACGACCGGAAACGCCGAACCGAGCCACGTCGTGCTGGCGATAGGCCGCACCGAGCAGGAGGCGCGCTCGACAATCCGATTTTCGGTCGGGCGCGGCAACTCGCTCGATGAGATGGACGCGGCCGTGGCGGCGGTGGCGGAAGCCGCCGAGCGGGTGCGGGCGTTGAGCGGGACGGTCAGCGCGGCGGGGTGAGTTGGCGCATGGTCGTCGCTCCGATGAACGCGTCGTGCCAGTCGTCGGCGCCGTCCTCTGCGCTCCAACAGGCGCTGACGATCGCGCCGATGTAGCCCCAGTCGCGCACCACCTCCCAGGGCAGCCCTGTCGCGTTGGCCCAGATCGTAACCCGCTGCCGGAAGAGCGCTGGCAGTTCCGGGTGACGGTGGATCTCCATCGGATCGTAGGTCATCACGCCAAAGTCGTACCCAATCGGGCCGATCAGGCCTTTCGGGTCGATCACCTTCGGTTGCTCATCTTCATCCAGCAGGATGTTGTAGTGGTGAAGGTCACCGTGGACGAATCGGTGCGGCTGACCTGGGTCCGCCAGCATCGCGTCACGCAGCTCCCGGGCGCGATCGATCTCGTCTCGGTGGTCCCGCCACATCGCGGATGAGAGGTCCTCGTTGTCGAGCGTGCTCGTGTACTCACGCACGGTCACCAACCTGCCTTGGTGCGGCTCGACATCGACCTCTCGGGCAATCCGGGCGGCGAGCTGGCCGATGGCTCCGACGATCCTTGCGTCTTCTGCGAGGGTTGGGATGTGCGTTGGCAGCGTGTTGCCGGGAAGAATTCGCTCCATCGCCAGAAGCCCACGATCGAGGTCCGACCACAGAAGGCGTGGGCCGATACCGGCCTCGGATAGCGCGTGTACCCCTGCCTCTTCGGCGACCAGTTCCTCGTTCGGTACGGTTGCCTTGATCACCATCCGTTCGCCGGTCCTGCGCCGGGCGAAACACACCAGGCTGAAGGAGAGGCCGGGATCTCCCGGATCGATGGTGGCATCCAGCTCGTCAAGCACGGTTGCCAGGGTTACGGGCAGTCGTTCCAGCCACGGGTCGAGCTTGGCTCGATGGACAGTGCGGAGATTGTTCAGGAGGACTGGCGGCAGCTCGATCTGTCCGTGTGCGCCGACGGTGATTCGCATCGAACGTCCCAGCCTACAGGTCACGAATCGTCGTCGCGAGCGCCATCGCGTCCTGCCATGGTACGGCGCCCCCCTGAAGCGCCCAGCAGGCGCTGACGACGTTGGCGACGAACGCCCAGTTTTGCAGGGTTTCCCACGGAACTTCGATGATCTCTGACCAGATGTCGATGCGTTGTCGCTCGATGTGGGCCAGGCGCGGGTGGCGCTGGATGTACGGTGGGTTCCATGTCAGCGTGCCGAACTCGTAGCCGGCTGGTCCGATGAGCCCCTTCGGATCAATCACCCGGACGCCGCCGATGACGTCGCTGAGCACATTGTGGTGTTGCAGATCGCCGTGGAGGAAGACGTCTGGCTGGTCCGGATCGGCCAGCATGGCATCGCGAAGCGCCCGCGCGTGGGTGATTTCCTCGCGGTGCCGGTTCCACAGATCGGATGCCTCGTCGACCTCATCGAGCGCGCGGGTGTAGTGGCGGATCGGTACCAGTGCGTCGCGCCAGGGCGTGACATCGACCTCGGTGGCCATCCGTCGACCCAATGTCGCCAGCAGGCGAGCGGTGTTGGCGTCGTCCTCAAGCGACGGCAACTCGCGAGGCAGCATCTCGCCAGGGGTCACGCGTTCCATCACGAGCGCGCCGAGCTCCAGATCGGCCCACAGCAGGCGGGGCCCGATCCCGGCATCGGAGAGGGCGTGTACAGCCGCCAGCTCCGGCGGCTGCTCGTCGTTCGGGATCGTGCACTTGACAACGATTCCGGTGCCGTCGCTGTGTTCTGCGAAAAAGACGAGGTGGTAGGAGAGCGGCGGGACGCCCGGCACGATCCGGGCATCGAGCTGGTCGAGGATCGTGGCGAGCGTTTCCGGCAAGGCGTCAAGCCACGGGTCCAGGCGATCGCCGTGGACTGCTCGCAGGTTGTTGAGGAGGTACGTCGACAGCTCCACCGTGCCGCGATCGCCAACGTCGACGCGCCTCACGCACCAGCCCCGGCGGCGTTTTCGTCAGCCGGTTCTGCCATTTCCATCGCGCCGGCGAGAACCTCCTGACCCGGCAGGCCGTTGATCGTGCCCAGGCTCGGCAGTTCGGCGAGCCTGGACAGACCGAAATGGCGCAGGAATTCGGGGGTTGTGCCGTACTGGATCGGGTTGCCGACGGTGGGGCGCCGGGAGACCGGCTCGATCAGGGAGCGCGCGTGCAGCGTAGCGATCACGCCGGAACAGTCGACGCCGCGTACGGCCTCGATCTCGCTCCGCGTCACCGGCTGGCGGTATGCGATGATCGCCAGTGTCTCCATCGCGGCCGATGAGATGCGCGCCTCGCGGTCGAGTCCGAGAAATCGGCGGATGCAGGAGGCGAAGCGCGGTGAGGTGCCCAGCGAAACCCGGTCACCGTGGCGCTGGATGGTGATGCCTCGGTGCGGGTCTCCGGCAAGGTGCGCGAGCCCGCGTTCGATCTCTGCCTCCTCCAGCTCCGCGCCGGCGGCGAGCTCGGTGACGGAGGGCGGCTCCGGCGCGACGAACAGCATCGCTTCGATCACCGAGGCGATCTCGCGGTCGGTCATCCCGTGTCCGGGCTCGGCCCCCGGGATCACCAGCTGGGTGTGAAGCACGACATCCTCGTCGAGCGCGCGGTGTCCGTTACTCGCTGTCGAACTGCTCATCGATCTCCCCGGTATCGTGAATATCGGCATTGCGGTCGAGCTGGATGTCGCCGAACAGGTCGTCCTGGACGGCGACAATCACGCGGCGGCGCATCAGGACCAGCATCCCCAGAAACGCCGTGGCGACCTCGGTGCGGCTGCGATAGCTGGCGACCACGTCGGCGAACGCAACGCGGCGCTGCAGGCCGGTCAGCTCAAGGATGCGACCCACCGTTTCGCGCAGGCTGACCACCTTTCGGGCCGGCAGGAAGGTCGGCGGACGCGGCGTCACGGTGAGCCGGCGGCGCAGCGCCGAGACCAGCACGGTCACCGGGTAGGTCGCGAGCCGTTCCGACGCCCGGCGAAGCTCCGGATCGACCGGAGCGGGTGCCACACGGGCGTAGGAGCGCAAGTCCTGGTTGAACCTGGTCGTCAGGTAGGCGCTGGCGTCCTTGGCGAGGCGATACTCCAGCAACTGCCTGGTCAGCTCGGATGGTCCGTCATCCTCGTCCTCCGCCGCTGGTCGCGGCAACAGCGATCGGCTCTTGAGGACGGCGAGCCGGGTACCGACCGTCGTGAACGACGCGATCACCTCCGGCGGCGCGTGCGTCATGCTCGCGATGTGGTCGAGAAACTGCGACGTGACCGCGACGAGCGAGACGTCGGTGATCTCGAGCCGGTTGTTTTCAATCAACCGGAGCAAGACATCGAACGGACCCTCGTAGCCCGGCAGATGCAGCTGGTAATTTGCCAGCATGGTGGGTTGTGCGGGCGCTGCGGTGCTCATCGGGGGCGGGTCCGGTGTGGATGGCGGTGGTCAATGACGTTGATCGGCGGCCAGCAACCGACGCAGGTCGGGATGCTCGGTCGGTTGCTCATGGTGCCGCACGAGCCAGACGACGTCTGCCGGCATGCCGGCGCGTTCCAGCAGGTTTGCGCCAGTGTCGGCGTGCCGCAACAGCAAGTGTAGCCCGTTGAGCCCCGGAAGCGGGCGCGATCGAGCTGCAAGTCGCTCGCGTACCTGCGGTGCGAGCCGCCCGAGCAGCACATGAACGACCCGGTCGACAATCGTGATGTGGCCGACCTTGCCGATATCGTGGAGCAGCCCGGCCAACACCACGTGGACTGGCTGGCCGGAAGCTTCGAGATCCTCGGCAACGGCGACGAGGTGGCGCTGGTCGTAGGGATCGAGCGCACGCCACGCTTCAAGCAGAGGCTCCGGTAGTCGCGCAGCGAGGTGTGCCGGCATCGGTGTTGGCGAAACCGGCGAGAGGGCTCGGAGGCCCTGTCGAATCCGGGTGACGACCGTTGCCGGTGGATCGTGCGGGCGAACGCTAAATGAGACCACGATACATGATGTCGGTGAGGGTGGTGCGGACCGGGTTGATCAGGCTGTCGACGATCGACCCGCCGAGCTGCCCACCAACGAAGAAGAGCAGGATCAGGATGAGAAAGCCATAGCGACCAATTGGCGCCAGCACCGGTCCCCAGAATTCGGGCAGGATGCCGACAAGGATATTGAATCCGTCCAGCGGCGGGATCGGGATCATGTTGAATGCCGCGAGCAGGATGTTGATGGTCACGAACCAGTTCAGCACGAAGCCGACCTGGCCGAGATCGATGCCGTTTCGAACCGCGATCTGGATCACGATTGCCGCGATGCCGGCCTGGACGACGTTGGATGCCGGCCCGGCGAGGGCGACGAGAGCCATGCCACGGCGACGCTCGCTTCTCGGCAGTTTCGTCATCTTCCACGGCGCGACCGGCACCGGCTTGCCCCAGCCGATGAAGGGGTAGCCGATGGAGATCATCAACATACCGAAGAACCCGAATGGCTCGAAATGAGCCACCGGGTTCAAGGTGATGCGTCCCTGATCACGAGCGGTTGTGTCGCCGAGCTTGAAGGCCGTCCACGCATGCATGAACTCGTGGATGGCCGTGGCGACGACGAACGAGAAGAGGATCGCGAGGATGTCATCCAGCGGGCGAATCGAGGCCGAAAACATCAGTCAGCGGCGGCACTCGACGATTCGCGCTGGTACCCCTCCGGAATCGAGCCAGGGTACAGGTGGCACGCCACGAAGTGCCCATCGCCCTGATCGGCGAACACCGGGTCCACCTTCGGGCAGATATCCGGCATCATGTACGGGCAGCGCGTGTGGAAGTGGCACCCCGACGGCGGGTTGATCGGCGAGGGCACGTCACCGGTGAGGATGATGCGCTCACGCTTCTTCTCGATCACGGGATCGGGAATCGGCACGGCCGAGAGCAGCGCCTTGGTGTACGGGTGCAGCGGGTCGTCGTAGAGCGCGTTGCGATCGGCCAGCTCGACGATCTTGCCGAGGTACATCACGGCGACACGGTCGGAGATGTGGCGGACGACCGAAAGGTCGTGGGCGATGAAGAGGTAGGTCAGGCCGAACTGGTCCTGCAGGTCCTCCATCAGGTTGACGATCTGCGCCTGAATCGACACGTCGAGCGCCGAGACGGGCTCGTCAGCGACGATGAAATCCGGGTTCGCCGCGAGCGCGCGAGCGATGCCGATGCGCTGCCGCTGACCACCCGAGAACTCGTGCGGGTAGCGGTTGGCGAAGTAGGGGTTGAGACCGACCGTCTGGAGCAGCTCCTGGACGCGCTCGGTGCGCTCCTTCTTGGGCACCAGCTTGTGGATCTGCATCGGCTCCGAGACGATGTTGCCGACCGTCATGCGCGGGTTGAGCGACGCATACGGGTCCTGGAAGATCATCTGGAGGTGGCGGCGCATCTTGCGCATCTCGCCGCCATCGAGCTTCGTCAGGTCGCGCCCGTTGAAGTTCACCTCGCCGGAGGTCGGCTTGTAGAGCTGCAGGATGGCGCGACCGGTGGTGGACTTGCCACAGCCGGACTCGCCCACGAGGCCGAGGGTCTCGCCCCGCTTCACGCTGAACGACACGCCGTCGACAGCCTGCACCGCGCCGACCTTGCGCTGAAAGATGATGCCCTGCGTCAGCGGGAAGTGCATGACGAGGTCTTTGACATCGAGAAGTGGTGCGCCGTCCGACTGGGAGCCGGCTGATGGCTGGTTCTTCTGATCAGCTGCGACCGCTGACATAGAGATTCCTCCGGGTACGGATGAGCGGGACAGGCCCGGCTCGGTTCAGTCTCAGACGTTCTCGGCGTCGGTCTGGCCAAGTCCTTCCTCGCGCGCGGCGAGGTCGGCTTCGATTTCGGCCATCTGGTCCGACGGCGGGGTGTGGCCGTGCTTGCGCGCGACCTCATCCGGGTCGTCGGCCTTGTTGACTTCCTCCCAGAACCAGCATGCCGCGTAGTGGCCCGGCTTGACCTCGAGCAACGGCGGATTCTTTTGCTCGCACTTCTCACGCGCATAGTTGCAGCGTGGCGTGAACGGGCACATGTCCGGCAGGTCGATGAGGTCGGGCGGGAGGCCACGAATCGGGCGGAGCTTTTCGCGCCGCTGCGAGTCGAGCCGGGGGATGGACTGCATCAGGCCGACCGTGTACGGGTGGCGCGGGTTGCCGAAGATCTCTTCGGTTTCCGCGGTCTCGACGATGTGGCCGGCGTACATGACCTGCACGCGGTCGGCCATGCCGGCGACGACGCCCATCGAGTGGGTGATCATCATCACCCCGGTGCCGGTTTCCGACTGCAGCTGGCGCATCAGGTCGAGAATCTGCGCCTGAATCGTCACGTCGAGGGCCGTGGTCGGCTCGTCGGCGATCAGCAGCTTCGGGTTGCACGAGAGCGCCATCGCGATCATCACGCGCTGGCGCATACCGCCCGAGAACTGGTGCGGGTACTGGTCGACGCGCTCCTCGGCATTCGGAATGCCGACCATCTTCAGCAGCTCGATGGCGCGGTTCCGGGCCTGATTCTTGTTCATGCCCATGTGGAGCTGGAGCGCCTCGCTGATCTGCCGGTTGATGGTGAGCACCGGGTTGAGCGAGGTCATCGGGTCCTGGAAGATCATCGCGATGTCGTTGCCGCGGATCGACCGGACCTGGTCCTCATTCATCTTGAGGACGTCGCTGCCGTTGAAGACGATCTCGCCATTGACGATCTTGCCCGGCGGGTTCGGAATCAGGCGCATGATCGAGAGACCCGTCATGCTCTTGCCGGAGCCGGACTCTCCCACGACGCCGAGCGTTTCGCCCGGCATGACGTAGAAGGACACGTCGTCGACCGCCTTGACCACGCCGTCCTGCGTGAAGAATTGCGTCTTGAGGTTCTTGACTTCGAGCAGGGGCTGCCCCCGGGTGGCCGCTCCCTCCGTGCCCGCGGACGTTCGTTGCTGTGGCTGAATTGCCATCCTGTCTCCTCTCGCCGTGTCGTTCCTGGCTCGAATTCCTGTACCTGCGTTCGGTAGTCGACTCCACGCGCTCGCCTGGCGGAGCGGGTCACTATGACGCGGGTGAGCGATATGCCTGCCTGCTGGCGGCGACGCCATGCCTGCTGCCGCATCCCTCGCGCGCGCCACAGGTCAACCCCCCGCGCCTCGTTGCGCCGAACGTCCCCCTGATTTGGCGAGGTTTACTGATTGTGCACGATACCATGCCCGGTCCTCAGCGGCAATGCCGGAACGGCGTCCCGGTCAGGGTCTTTTCGGGAAACCCACCATCCGTGGCACTGCCCTTGCAGCACCCGGTGGAGAACCTGTCCAGGTTGATACGATCGGAAGGCCGCGTACGGTCGCCGGTTGTCAACGAGAGCAAGGGAGGACATTCATGGAAATCCTGTGGTGGATCCTGATCGGGCTGATCGCCGGCGGTATCGCGAGCTACATCGTGCCGGGGCGCACCCCCGGCGGCATGATCGGGGCGATTGTCGTCGGCATTCTCGGTGGTCTCCTTGGTGGGTGGCTGCTGAACAGCGTGCTCGATCTCGGTGTGGGTGGTGGCATCGTCGGCTCGATTATCGTCGCCGTGATCGGTGCCGTGATCATCCTGTGGGCCATGCGACAGGTCGACACGGGACGCTGACTTCGCCGAATCTCGAAGCACGTGCGTTGACGCCACCCGCTGCCGGGTGGCGTCACTGCGTCGTCTCCGGGATCAGGATCGGTCCGGGAAGGTCTCGCGGACGATCGTTTGCGCCGCCTGCAGATAGAGCCCAGGCGCGTTGGCAACGACCATGTCGAACCCTCGGGCCAGTGCTTCCTTCGTCGCCTGGGGTGTGAAGGCAGTGGTGCCGGTCTTCACTCCAGCCGCCTTCGCGATCGCCACGGCGCGGTCGCCGATCTCGGTGACATCGGCGCGGCCCGGCTCTCCGGGGTACCCCATCGACTGGGCGAGGTCGTTCGGGCCGACGAAGAGGACGTCGAGATCGGGCACCTGCACGATCTGCTCAAGCTCGTCGAGCGCGTCGATGTGCTCGAACTGGATGAGCGTGAGGATCTCCTCGTTGATCTTTTTCGCAGCCTCGGGCGCCGAGAGGCCGACGCCATAGTTGAACGTGCGGCCCCCGGCCATTCCGCGGGTGCCGCGCGGCACGTACTTGGTGCCGGCGACGGCGTCCTCAGCCGCCGCGGCGGTGTGGATTTGCGGCGACATGATGCCCTGCGCGCCGAGATCGAGATACTTCAACACTTCCTGTTTGTCGCGGTTACCGACGCGCACGAGCGGGGTAATGCCCGAGGACTCGGCGGCGAGCACCATCGCATAGGCGGTCTCGGGGCCAAGTGGCCCATGTTCATTGTCGATCAGCACGAAGTCGAAGCCCGCCACCGCGGAGACCTCGACCATCTGCGGCGATGGCAGCGGCATGAACACGCCTATGACTTGCTCGTTCGCCTTCAGCTTCTGTTTCAGCAGGTTTGGTCGTACCACCGGTGTATCCTCCATGACCCGTCCGGCCGCGCGGCCGGGGTGACGCAACGCGTTCGATCCATGGCATGATGACCGCAACCTGCCGATGTGTAAATGCCGGTCGACGAGCCGGTCAAGGAGCGCCTGGATGGTGATTGACGCGGAGAGGTCGCGTTCCGCCCAGCTCGACGCAGATGCCGACGCGCCCTACTGGATGGCGATGCGGAACGTGACCGGCATCGGCCCGGTGCGGTTCGATCGGCTGCTGACGGCTTTCGGGACGATTCGTGCCGCCTGGGAAGCCGACACCGCCGCGCTGCGTCGGGTGCTCGATCGCCGCTCCCTTGAGAGCCTGGTTGGTTATCGTCGCGCTGCGGACCCCGAGGGCGACTACGCCGCGCTTCGGTCGGAAGGCATCGATGTCGTAACGCTGCGACACGAGTCGTACCCCGACCTGCTGCGCGAGGTGCCCGGACCGCCGCCGGTGATCTTCCTGCGCGGCACGATCACGATGGAGGATCGCCGGGCCGTCGCCATCGTCGGTACGCGCCGGCTCAGTAG
>CBFGRG010000008.1:0-18696 GCA_965651105.1 uncultured bacterium
TCCGCTTTTCGATGATGGCGCGACTGTTCGCACCAGGGATCGTTGTCCCACTCAACCGTCACTCTGAGCGCAGCGAGGAGTGACGGCTATACATGCCGTCCTTTCCGGACCGCCAAGTTGTCCCCTACGCGTCCTGGCCACCCTCGCCGTTGCGACCGACCGGGCGGCCATCGGCGGGCGACGCCAGCCCTTCGACCTCGCGGCGCAGGTCCTCCAGGTCGGCGAACTCGCGATACACCGACGCGAACCGAATGTACGCCACCTGGTCTGTCGCCTTCAGCTCGCGCAGCACCGCCTCGCCGATCTCCGCCGACGAGATTTCCTTCGTCCCCTTTTTCATCACTGTCGACTCGACCGACGCGACGATGGTATCCAGCGTGTCCTCGCTGATTGGCCGCTTGGTGAGGGCCACGCGGATCTTCTGGCGCAGCTTGTCCTGACTGAACGGTTCTCGCCGGCCGTCCTTTTTCACTACCGTCAGCGTTACGGATTCGACGCGCTCGTAGGTGGTGAAGCGCCGATGACACGCAACGCACTCACGACGGCGGCGAATGGAATCGCCCCCGCTGAGCTCGCGGCTGTCGATGACGCGGGAATCACGTGCCCGGCAGAAGGGACAACGCATGGCGAATCTCCTGCTCTTTGCGCCCGCGTGGCGGAAGGAGGGTGCCTACCGGTCGCGCAGGAACTTGATGATCGAGGACTCGCTCTCCCAGTCATCCTCCGGAGCCACCGGGGGCCCGCTGGCGCTCTGACGGGTTCCGCCACCGCGCGCCGCACCGCGATCCGGAAGCGATCCACGATCGCGTTCACGTTCACGTTCGCGTTCGCCACCGCCGAATCCGTACTGGTCGACAACGGAGCCGCCCTCGTCGAACCCGGTCGCGATCAAGGTGATCATCACCGCATCGCCAAGGGACTCGTCGATGGAGGTCCCGTAGATGATCTCGGCGTCATCGTCGGCTGCGGCCCGGATGACCTCGGCCGCCTCGCTCGTCTCGAACAGGGTCAGGCCCTCGCCACCGGAGATGTTGTAGAGCACACCCTTGGCGCCCTGGATATTCATCTCCAGCAGCGGGCTCTCGATCGCCTCGCGCGCCGCGTTGATGCAGCGATCCGGACCTTCACCGTAGCCGATTGCCATCAGCGCCGAGCCGGCGTCCTGCATGATCGTCTTGACGTCAGCGAAATCGAGGTTGATCACGCCCGGCTTGGTGATCAGGTCGGAAATGCCCGCGATACCCTGTCGCAGCACGTCATCGGCGATCTGGAAGGCCTCGTTGATCGTGGTCTTGGGATCGACCATGTGCAGGAGGCGCTCGTTTGGAATGGTGATGAGCGCGTCGACCGTCTCTCGCAGCAGCTCGATGCCTTCCTCCGCCGCGCGACGGCGACGCCCGCCCTCGAAGCCAAACGGCTTGGTCACAACCGCGACCGTCAGCGCGCCAGCCTCCTTGGCGAGCCGGGCGATGGTCGGCGACGCACCGGTGCCGGTGCCGCCGCCCATGCCGGCCGCGATGAAGATCATGTCGCTGCCCTGCATGACCTCGGCGAGGGCCTCGACGCTCTCCTCGGCGGCGCGCTCCCCGATCTCGGGCCGACCGCCGGCGCCGAGCCCCTTGGTGAGCTTGTCACCGATGCGCACCACCGTGCTGGCGCGGCTGGTCATCAGTGCCTGGGCGTCGGTGTTGACGGCGACGAATTCGATCCCCTCGACGCCTGAGGTGACCATCCGGTTGATGGCATTGCCACCTGCGCCACCGACACCGATCACCTTGATCCGGGCGAAGGCATCAACGAAATCGTCGGACGAGCTCCAGCGCGATCGCGGTGCCGCGGTCTCTTCGTCCAGCGGAACGCGCTCCTCGCGCACCGGCTGGCGCGCCTGGCGTTCATCACTCTGGGCGCCATGCACCCGTCCCTGTTGCCCTCGTCCAGGCCCCTGTCCGCGGGATTGCATCGTCCCTTCACCATCCATACGGGATACCGCTCACGTTTCCACGTCGCGCTGTCCCATGCTCATGCGAAAACAGCCGCAGACCGAACCGGTCACGCGGCGCTGCTCCGACGCCCCCCTCCCCCTTGGCGGCACGAGCGTGAACGACCTTGGCAGGGGTGTACGCACATCATTGCGAGTATAGCACGCAGCCACAAAACGCTTTGACAAAGCAGCGTTTCACGAGCACCTGCGAGGCATCGTGCCACCCGCTACCGTTTGCGCTCGCCGTGGCGCTCGAGCGCCAGCCCGACAAGCCGGTCGATCAGCTCCGGCAGTGGCACGCCGCTCGCCTCCCAAAGCATCGGGTACATGCTGATCGAGGTGAACCCGGGCAGCGTGTTGACTTCGTTCAGGTAGATATGATCGGTCCCGCGCTCGATGAAGAAATCGACCCGCGCCATCCCCGACAGGTCGAGCGCCCGGAACACGTCGATCGCCATCTCCTGCAGGAAGCCGAGGATGCTGGGATCGAGCTTCGCGGGAATGACCAGGTCGGTGGTGTTGTCGATGTACTTGGCGTTGTAGTCGTAGAAACCACCGAGGGGCACCACCTCGCCGGCGACCGAGGCGATCGGATCGTCGTTGCCCAGCACCGACATCTCAATCTCGCGCGCGTCGACGCCTTTTTCGACCACCACACGGCGGTCATAGTACGCTGCCTCGTTGAGCGCCGACACGAGATCGCCTCGCTCGGACACTCTGGAGATCCCAACGCTGGATCCGAGATTGGCCGGCTTGATGAAGCAGGGGAAGCCGATCGTCTCGGCGATACGGTCCGCCACCAGCTCGGCGTGATCCTGGATATCGCCACGATTGACGAGCTGCCACGGCAGCTGCGGGATACCCGCCTGCTCCAGTACCTGCTTGGTCATCGCCTTGTCCATGGCGACGGCCGAGCCGAGTACGCCGGAGCCGACATAGGGCACGCCGGCGACTTCGAACAGCCCCTGGATCGAGCCATCCTCGCCGAACGGCCCGTGCAGCACCGGAAAGACGACGTCGATCGGCTGCTGACTGTTTCCGGTCAGCGCCATCGCGCCGGTGACCGGCGCCAGCGTCTCGACTTCCCCGACCGCATCGGCTCCGTCACCATCCGACAGCGACAACTCGTCCGACGCCTGCCGAAGCGCGGCGAGGGGATCGCCCGACACCACCCATTGCCCTTCCCGGGTGATGCCTATCGGCACGACTTCGTACCGGTCACCGTCCACGGCGTCGAACACGGTCTGCGCCGAGCGGATCGACACGTCGTGCTCGTCAGACTGGCCGCCAAATATCACGGCAAGGCGGATACGTCGGCTCTGCTGCGCGTCACTCATCGATATCTTCTTCCTGTCCTGTCGAGTCGAGATCGGGCCACTCACCGACCCGCTCGATCTCGGTTCGCAGCGCGATGCCATCACGCTCGCGGACGATCTCGCGGGCCTGCTGGATCAACTCCCACGTGCCCGTCGCGGTGGCATTGCCAGCGTTGACGATCCAGTTCGCATGCTTGTCGGAAAATCGCGCGCCGCCAACGGCCATGCCCTTGACGCCGGCCTGCTCGAGCAGTCGCCCCGCAAAATCTCCCTCCGGATTGACGAAGATAGACCCGGAACACGCGCCGGTTGGCTGGGTTTCCTTGCGAAATCGCGCGTGTTCGTCGGCAAGCGCCACCAGCGCTTCCGGATCCCCCTTCGGCAGTCGGAAGATAGCACGCGTGACGATCCAGGGGCGAGGGCGCGGCGCGCCCTTGATGCGCGTCATCCGGAACGCAGGCTCCAGCCAGGATCGATCCAGCTCGCGGCGAACGCCGTCCTCCAGCACCTCGATCCCTTCCAGGTGGTCCTTCACCTCGGTGCCGTGCGCGCCGGCGTTGTTGACCACCGCGCCGCCGATCTGCCCCGGCAACCCGACCGCCCAGTCCATGCCTGCCCAGCCGCGCTCGGCGGCGGTGCGGCCAACCCAGCTGATGGGCGCCTGCGCGGCGACGCGCAACAACACGCTGTCACCATCGTCCTCAGCCTCCAGCAGGTCGCCCGCTTTCTGCCCCGGCGTGCGAACGACGATGACGAGCCCACGGATACCAGCATCGCTGACGAGCAGGTTGCTGCCCCCGCCGATCACCGTGACCGGCAACCCTTCGGCGTCGGCCCACGCCGCGGCAATCTCGATCAGCTCCGGGGTTGCGGCGCGAAGGAGGAACTCGGCGGGTCCTCCCATGCGCATGGTGGTGTGCATCGACATCGGCGCGTTGCGCTGGATCTTCGCGTCCGTACCCGGGAGCGGCATTGTCTCCAGCGCGCGCTTCGCGGCTGGTTTTGGTGGTACCTCCGTGACCGCCAGGATCGATTCCCGCTTGCGCAAGGTATCGAGGAGTCGATCACCAACCACGGTGACGTCACCGGCGCCGACGGTGAGAACGACGTCCCCCTCCTCGACATGAGCTGCCAGCCAGGCGACGGCGTCATCGGGCGTCGCGAGCACCGGCACGCGGCCGCCCATGCGGGTCGCAAGGGTGTGCGAGTCGACCCCCCAGGCGTTTTCCTCCCCGGCGGGGTAGACGTCGAGCAGCACCGGCACATCGGCCTGGTTGAGCGCTTCGGCGAACTGGTCCAGCAGCATGGCGGTGCGACTGAACGTGTGCGGCTGAAACAGCACCACCCGGCGGCGACCGGGGTACCGATCGGCCGTGCCGAGCAAGGTGGCGCGAATTTCGTCAGGATGGTGCGCGTAGTCGTCCACGACATCGACGCCGCCGGCCACACCCTTGTGCTCGAACCGGCGCCCGACCCCGCTGAACGCCTCAACGCCCCGGATGGCATCCTCGACGGAATATCCGAGTGTCGTCAGCGCGATGATCGCGGCGGTGGCGTTGGCGACATTGTGCGCGCCCGGCACCTGCAACGCGATCGGATGCGCACATCCATCTGCATCGATCACCTGCCAGCCATCGTCGCTGCGACGATAGCGCCAGTCAGCACCTTCCTGCTCACCCAGCGTGACGATAGTGCCGGCGAAATCATCCATGGCACGCACGGCTTCAGTGACCCGTATGCAGCCGGGATCGTCGGCGGAGATGATGTAGATACCTCCCGGCCGCACGCCGCGGGCGAAGTCGATGAAGGCACGGTCGTAGTCCGCCTGGTCGGCAAATACGTCCGGGTGGTCGAAGCTGACGGTGCTGACGATGGCGATGTCGGGTCTGAGCCACAGCAGCGCCCGGTCGAACTCATCGGCCTCGACGACCATGTGCGGTCCCTGTCCCGAATCGGCATTGCGTCCGGTGGTGCCGACCATCGCCCCGACCGAATACGACGGGTCCGCGCCAAGCTCCGTCAGCGCCGAAGCAAGCATGCCGGAGGTCGTCGATTTTCCGTGAGATCCCGATGCCGCGATGTTCACGCGCGCATTGGCGATCATGCCGAGCAATTGTCCGCGCCGCACGATCTCGGCGCCGCCATCGACGGCTGCCCGAATCTCGTTCGGCGCGCCGGGAATCGCGCGCGGCGTCACCACCAGCACATCGGACCGACCCGCCATGGCGCCGTCCTCATGGCCAATCTGGACCTCGATCCCGAGCTTGTTCAGCAGGTCGGTAGCTGCCGATGCCTGCCGGTCGGAGCCAGTCACGTCGTAGCCCCAGTCGTACAGGATACGAGCGAGGCCGCTCATGCTGATGCCGCCAATGCCGATGAAGTGAAACCGCGCCGGCTTCGGCGGCAGCTCGGTGATCGTCGATTGCGTGAAAGCGGGGGCGCCTGGGGTGTCGGTTGTCATGTCGTGGTCCCGATGAGCGGGCTAGCCGCGATGCGATTGCTGGCACCAGTTTCGGGCCAGGAGGCGAAATTGCTCGCCGCGATCAAACTCGTTACGAAACATGCCGAAGCTCGCACATCCGGGCGTCAACACGACCGTCAGCGGGCGCGTTTGAATCGCCAGCGCCGCCTCGAAGGCTCCTTCGAGTGACCCGAACGCCGGCCCGGGGTCGACGCCAAGCTCACGCAGGCGCTCCCGGAGCCGGTCGGTGCCGGAGCCATCGAGCAACACCAGCGGCACACCGGTCTCGGCGATCGCCGCCGCCATGGGCGAAAAATCGGAGGCCTTGTCGGCCCCACCGGCGATCACCACCAGCGCCCCGTCTCGCTCCGCCAGCAACCGAATCGTCGCGGCGGCTGCAACTGGCGCGGTCGCGGAGGTGTCGTTGACGAAGGTGACTCCATTGCCGGAGGCCACGCGTTCAAGGCGATTCGGCACGCCCTTGAACGCCGTCAAGGCTGTGGCGATCACGGCATCGGGCACCCCTCGCGCGATGGCAGCCGAGATGGCCGCGAGCGCATTGGCGGCACCGGTCGGTCCCGCCAGCGAGAGCTGTTTCGGCCGCTCGAAGGTGTGCTCGGCGCCCTCCCAGCGCACGCGAAGCGTATCACCCTCGACCCACGCGCCATCACCGTCCGGTGCGGCGATGCCGAACGGCAACAAGCGTGCCCGGGTCTCGCCATCGACCATGCGGGTGTCGACCTGATCGGCGTTGTAGACCATCACGTCATCCGGGCCGAGATGCCGTCCGATCGACCGCTTGGTTCGCGCGTAGTCTTCGTAGCCATCGTAGGCGGTCAGATGATCCTCATGGATGTTGGTCAGCACAGCGACGGTTGGCCCGAGACCGTGCTCGTCCATCGCCTCGAGCTGCCAGCTGGACAATTCGATCACGACAGGCGTATCCGGCACGATTCGATCGAGCGCGGCCAGCGCCGAGATGCCCATATTGCCGGCAACGACGCTCCCGGGGTTCCAGCCCGTGAGCATCTCGCCGATGAGCGTCGACACGGTCGTCTTGCCCTTCGTGCCGGTGACACCGATCGTCCGCGCCCGGCAGGCTCGGAAGAAGAGCGACATCTCCATCTCGATCGGCACACCGTGCTCGCGGGCCGCGCGAAGGTACTGGGAGTTTCGCGGAACACCGGGGTTGCGAACGATGATGTCGGCGCCGTCTGGCAGGAAGTCCCGAATGTCGTGGCCGCCGAGGTGATAGGTCACCGGCAGGCCGGCGAGATCCTGCATCGACCCGGCCAGCTCGCTGGCATCGCGCATGTCGGTGACCGTCACGTGGGCGCCCTGTGCGACGAGATAGCGCGCGACACCGACACCGCCGCCGAGCACACCCAGCCCAACCAGCGTCACACGCTTGCCGCGCAGGTCATCCGGGGTCGCCATCGATCGCCTCCCTGCCACCCGCCGGTCGCGGAGCAGCCACGTGTTCATGGCGTCGGGGAGGTCCGTGCCTCCTCCCGATGCCGAATTGGCGCCATTCGTCCCGGGACCGCAGCCCAGGGGTAGCCGGTCAGCCCGCATGGGTGTTTCGATCCCGCTACAGCAGCGCCAGCGCCACCCCGAGCAACCCGGCCATCATCCCGATCAGCCAGAATCGCAAGGCGATTTGCGTCTCCGACCAGCCGATCAGCTCGAAGTGGTGATGCAATGGGGTCATGCGGAAGATGCGCTTGCCCTTGGTGAGCTTGAAATACGAAACCTGGAGCATCACCGACCCTGCCTCGGCGATGAAAACGAAGCCAACGATCGGCAGCAGGAGCCACTGCCCGGTCATGAACGCCGATACCGCGAGCGCCGCGCCAATTGAAAGCGCCCCGGTGTCGCCCATGATCACCTGCGCCGGGTGGGCGTTGAACCACAGGAACCCGAGCAGGGCTCCGCACATCGTGAAGCAAAAGGTGACGACGCCGAGCTGCCCCTGCTTGTAGGCGATGATGCCATAGGCGAGAAAGGCAATTGCGGCGGTGCCGCCCGCAAGCGTATCGAGCCCATCGGTCAGGTTGACAGCATTGGCCGATCCAATGATGGCGAACATGGCGATTGGGACGTAAATCAGCCCGATATCGTAGCGCCCGAAAAACGGGATGTACATGTGATGCAATCCCAGGCCGAAGGGATCCGGCGCGTACAGCACCACGGACGCGAACAGCGCGAACAGGGTCAACCAGAGCATCTTGAAGCGACCGGCCATTCCGGACTTCTGGCCGCCCACGAGATTCATGCGATCGTCGATCGCGCCGAGGATCGCGGCGGCGATCAGCACCGCGATCGGCAGCAGCATCGAGAGGCGCCCAACGGTATTGAACACCACGGTGATCACCACCACGGTCGCGCTGACCATCAAGCCGCCCATGGTAGGTGTCCCGGTCTTGGACAGGTGCGTCTCCGGCCCTTCGAGCCGGATCTTCTTGCCGATGCCATGCTGGCGGAGCGCCGTGATCAACGGTCTCCCGATGATCACGGTGACGATGAACGACAGCGCCGCCAGCGCGAGCGAGACCGCCATGTTCTCGTTTTGATCGGTGGGCATCACGCTGACGACGCCGAGCGGAACGAGGTGGTTCATGAACCCGTCTCCTCGGCGTCGTCAGGGCGCTGCCGAAGCTCGGCCACCACCGTTTCCATCTCCAGGCCGCGCGATCCCTTGATCAATACGACGTCTCCGCTTCGCAGCTCGCGCCGCAGCGCCGCAACGAGCTCGTCCCTGGCGTCCACCGGAAAGGTTCTCACCTCCAGCGGCGCACGATCTCCTCGTGGTGTCGACTGGGCGGCGTCGGCCAGTGGCTCGGCCAGCTCGCCGTAGGTGTACAACACATCGACCAGGTCGCCCGCCCGCCGGCCGACGATCCGGTGCTCCTCCTCGCTGATCGACCCGAGCTCGCGCATCTCGCCCAGCACGGCGATGTGACGCTCGGCCGGGACGTCGCGCAGCACGTCGAGCGCGGCCAGCACCGACGGCGTGCTGGCGTTGTAGGTATCGTCGATGATCTGCGACCCGCCCGGTCCGCGCTCGAACACCAGTCGTACCTGCACGCCCGGACTCCGAAGCCCGATGAGCATCTCCGCGATGTGCATGCCGTAGGCGTGCCCCACGGCCAGGGCCACCAACGCGATCTGGACACCGTGCGCGCCGACGAGGGGCACCTTGACCTGGTGGCGCTGCCCGTTGATCTCCAACCAGAAGGTTGTGCCCTTCAGGCCATCCGATACGACGTCGTAGGCACGAACGTCGACATCGTTACCGAGGCCATAGGTGATGACCCGTCCCTTCGCGCGAGCGGCCATCTCCCGCACGCGTGGGTCGTCCCCGTTGAGCACGGCGATGCCATCGCCCGGCAATGCGTCGACCAGCTCGGCCTTGGTCTCCGCAATCGCCTCGATCGATCCCATCCGCTCCAGGTGCACCGGAAACACGTTCGTGACGACGCCGACCCGGGGCCGCGCGATCTCGCTGAGCTGCGTCAGCTCGCCGAACGCGTAGGCGCCCCCCATTTCCAGCACGAGGTAATCGACATCGTACGGTGCATCGAGAATCGAAAGCGGCAACCCAATCTCGTTGTTGAAATTGCCGCGACTCCGATAGACCGTGCCGAGCTCGGACAACACCGCGGCGATCGACTCCTTCGCGCTGGTTTTCCCGACGCTGCCGGTGATGCCGATCACATCGGCGTGCATGCGATCGCGCTTCCAGGTTGCGAAGCGCTGAAGTGCCGCGACAGTGTCGTCGACAACGATCAGGGGGAACGATTCCGGCACGCCATCGAGCTCGGTCCGCGCAACCACCGCCGCCGCGGCGCCGGCTTCGACAGCCGCGCCGGTGAAGGCATGGCCATCAAGACGCTCGCCCACGATCGCCCAGTACAGGTCGCCGGGGCGAACCTCGCGCGAGTCACGCACGATCGCCGGGAATCGGGTATCGCCGGGTATCTCACCGCGCAGCGATCCCCCGGTCCCGGCGAGGACCTCTGCCATCGAATACGTCACCATCGAGCTGTACACACCCTTCCCGCGTCCGCGTCCGTACACACGCAAGCTTACCCCGTTCCCGGCTCCGTGACCGCTTCGGTCAGACCCGCTCCGCCACACGCATGATGCTGCTGCGGCTGCGGATATTTCTATCCGTTTCGTCTCCGGAGGGTCGTGCGGGCTTGCCGACACGTCGCAGCCGGGGGGACACGTCACAGGTACACACCGGTTGCTCGGGAGGGCAGATGCAGGTCCGCGCGGCGTCAACGATGTACTGCTTGACGATTCGATCCTCGAGCGAGTGAAACGCGATCACCACCAGCCGGCCGCCCGGCGAAAGGCGATCGACGATCGCGTCGAGTGCCGGCACCAGCGCGTCGAGCTCGCCGTTGACGGCGATGCGAAGCGCCTGGAACGTTCGGGTGGCCGGGTGATGCCCACCGGGCGGGCGGCCGATCGCCCGTTCGACGAGTGTCGCCAGGCGCGAGGTCGTCCACGGCTCACCCCGGGCAGCGACGATCGCCCGCGCAATTCTGCGTGATTTCCGCTCCTCGCCGAACCGGAAGATGATATCGGCAATTTCGTTTTCGGAAAGCGTATCGAGCAGGTCAGCGGCGCTGGAACCGCGGGTCTGGTCGAATCGCATATCGAGTGGAGCATCGTATCGGAACGAGAATCCTCGCTCGGCCGTGTCGAGCTGGAACGACGAGACCCCGAGATCGAGCAGCGCGCCATCGAGGCGGTCGATCTCGGCCTCTCCCAGCGCGGCATCGAGGTTCCTCAGGTTGGTGTGAAGAATTTCCATGCGCTCGGGCCGCTCGAGCGATGCACGCATCGCCTCCGCACGTCGAATCGCGGCAAGGTCGGCGTCGACAGCGATCAGGCGTCCATCGGGCGCGCTCGCGTCGAGGATGCGCCGGGAGTGACCGCCACCGCCGAAGGTTCCGTCGAGCCAGGTCCCGCCGGTGTGAATGGCGAGCGCCGCGATCGACTCGTCGAGCAGCACCGGCACATGGCCGGCGTTCATCGAACCTGGTTGGGAATTCGACATGAAAATCCTCCCGCCCGAGCCACGGCTCGCGGGATTGTCTGTTGACGCTACAGGACGTTGGCGAGCTGGCTGACAATGGCGTCGCTCTCATCGTCGACGAGCGCCTGCATTGCCTCCCAGGCGGACGGTGCCCAGATTTCGAAGGATGTGTGCACGCCGATGATCACCGCCTCGCGATCGATGCCGGCGTACTCCCGCAGCTCGGACGGCACGACCACCCGCCCCTGCCCGTCCAGGGTGAGATTTGTCGCCTCCGCAAAGACCATGCGTCGAAACTGGCGCGCGGCAGGGTCGGTCATCGGCAGCGCCGCAACCTTGCTGGCGAGCTCCTCCCACGCGGTCATCGGATAGGCGGCGACACAGCGATCCAGGCCGCGGGTCAGGACGAGCCCTTCCTCAAGGGACGCGCGGAACCTGGCGGGCACGGCAAGCCGGCCCTTGGTGTCCAGATTGTGGGCAAAACGCCCGAGGAACATGCTGGATCGCTTTCAGCGGGGCGGTGCGTTGCGGGACGCATGCACAGGAGAAGTCGTTCGGGCTTGGGGTAGTTATCCACAGAGGCACCCACTTGTCCCCACTTCTCCCCACCGTTATCCACAGGATACGCGCTCCGCCCCACCCTGACAAGGGGATTCCGCATGCAATGTACGTACAGTGCGTCGCTCGCCGCCCTGTTGGCGCGCTATGGCTGGTCTCATGCGTTCAGGCAGGGAACAACAGCTACGTTGATAATCGCTCGCCGTCGTCAGCTTGGCTCGATTGTCGCGACGATGTCACCGACCTTGACCCCGTCACCAACCGCCAGCGGCAGCGACGCGACCGTTCCCCCCTGGTGCGCAACCAGCTCGTTCTCCATCTTCATGGCCTCGACCACGCAGATCAGCGCGCCCGCCTCAACGACGTCACCCTCGGCCACCTCGACCCGAATCACCGTCCCCTGGATCGGGCTGACGAGATCGTTTCCGCCGCCGTTCGATGCTGTCGCCCTCGCACCGCCAGACCTCCGCACCGGCCTGGCCCGCGTCTCGGTCCGGGTTCTCCCAGCCGGCTCGCCGCCGTGAACGACGACGTCGAACCGCTGCCCGTTGACTTCGACCAGCAGGCGCTCCCGGTCGCCCCCTTCGCTCCGGTCGCTTGCCACCTCACCCTGCCAGGCCGGCGGGGTCAATTCGGGGTGGTCATCGACGAAGGTTGTGGTCGCGCCATGGGCGAGGAATTCCGGTTCGGCCAGCGCGAGCTGTGCAAACGGTATCGTCGTCGGAACACCTTCGATCACAAAATCGGACAGGCAGCGCTGCATGCGGGCAATCGCCTCGTCGCGGTCACGCCCCCAGGTCACCAGCTTGGCGATCAGGGAGTCGTACCCGGCATGGATCGTGCCGCCGGGCACCATCGCACTGTCTACCCGCACGCCGAACCCTGCCGGCTCGCGGTACGCCGAAACCGTCCCCGGAACCGGCGCGAACGCTCGACCCGGATCTTCGGCGTTGACGCGGCACTCAATCGCCCAGCCATGCGTTTCCCGCGCCTCGCGCCCGAAGCTGAGCCGCGCACCGGCGGCAACCCGGATTTGCTCTTTCACGAGATCGATGCCGGTCACCATCTCGGTGACCGTGTGCTCAACCTGGATCCGCGTGTTCATTTCCAGGAAGAAGAACGACCCGCTGTCGTCCAGCAGGTACTCGATCGTGCCCGCGCCGACATAGCCGACGGTCCCCGCGAGCTTCTCCGAGGCATCGAGCAGCCGCTCTCGCAGCTCCGGGGACACTGCCGGCGAGGGCGCCTCCTCGACCAGCTTTTGGTGGCGACGCTGGATCGAGCAATCCCTCTCGCCGATCGCCACTATGGTCCCGTGTGTATCGCCAAATACCTGGACCTCGATGTGGCGCGGATGTTCCAGGTAGCGTTCGAGATACACATCAGGATTGGCGAAGTAGCGCTCAGCCTCCCCTCGGCTCCCCTCGAACGCCTTCGGCAGCTCGTCCTCCGAACGCGCCACGCGGAAGCCCCGGCCACCGCCTCCCCCAGAGGCCTTCACCGCGATCGGATACCCGATCTCTGCTGCCGCGACGATCGCCGAATTCGCCGACGAAACGGGGGCTGTGGTTCCGGGGACCGGCCCGACCCCTGCCTCGGTCGCGATCCGGCGCGCGGCTACCTTGTCACCCATTGCCCGGATCGCCTCGGCCGACGGTCCGATGAATATCAGGCCGGCGTCAGTCACCGCCTCGGCGAAGTCTCCATTTTCGGCAAGAAACCCGTATCCGGGATGAACCGCATCGGCCCCCGACGCGTTTGCCAGTTCGATGATGGCCTCCTGCCGAAGGTATGGCAGTCCGGGCCCGTCGGGGATGCGTCGCGCCTCATCGGCGAGCTGGACATGGAGCGCGTCCTCGTCGCCATCGCCATAGATCGCGATCGCGCGGATACCCAATTCGCGACACGCTCGCACCACCCGCACGGCGATCTCGCCGCGATTGGCGATCAGGATGGAGCGGATCACCTCGTTCGTCATGTACACCCTTTCGAACTCTCGTCAGGCGAAAACCGGCGCGGCCAGACGGCGCGCCGCGCTTGCTTCGGGATCGTGGCACAATAGGGCACGTGTGTCAGCCCGCATCTGACGCCGTGACACAGCGCGACGTTCGTCCGCGCCGGCTCCCCGGCCCGGATGAGCCAGGATTGCGATACACGCGCACGAGAGCGATGGTCCCATGATATCGTCAGCCCATCCCCGCATGACGACCGGCTTGCTCAGCGCGTACCGGCCGGTGACCACCCGTGAACGCCTCGTGCCGGCGCTGCTGGCTGTCGTGGTGTTCGTGATCGCCTTCCTTCACTTCAACAGCGGGGTCACGACGACCGCGTTCCACCCGGATGAGAGCCGCTGGATCAACCGCGCGCACTACCTCGAAGACCTGCTCGACCCATTCGGCACGACCTGGAACGACCAGTATCTCACCCGCGGCCAGCCGCCGATGGGATCGTACGTTATGGGCGCCGGCCTGCTCGCCCAGGGGCGAGACCTCGATACCAACCGCGCGTGGGAGTACCGGCGCAGCGGCGAGTGGAACGTCCAAAATGGCATGTATCCCACGCAGGACGACCTCCACACCGGCCGCCGCACCAATGTCTTCCTCGGCGCGCTCGCCGTCGCCGTCACCTTTCTCGCCGTTCGCCTGCTCAGCAACACCGCTGGGGGCCTCGTCGGCGCGGCGGTTCTCACTTTTCACCCCCTGCAGGCCTGGCACAACCGCCTCGCACTGGCGGACACCACCCTGACGCTCACGCTGGCGGCACTGGTGCTCACGCTCATCCTGCTCGTCAGGCGACCCGGCTGGTTCAAGGCGCTGGCGGTCGGCATCCTGATCGGCCTCGGTGGCGCGAACAAGCTGACACCGATGGCGCTTGCCTTCGTGATCGCGGGCGCCGGCGGCGTCCTCCTGCTCTGGGCCATTTGGCGCAACGCGCAACTGCGCCTGGACGGCGAGTCATGGTATCGCCTGATTCCCGGCATCCAGCACCTTTCATGGATGCTCATCTCGGCACCGATCGTCGCCGGCGCGACGTTTGTCGCGATCTACCCCTACCTGTGGACGAATCCGATCTCGAATACGCTCCGGGTGCTCGACTTTCGCCAGAACGAAATGGACGTGCAGGCGCGGCTCTATCCGCAGTTCGCGGTCGAGACGACCGGCGAAGCGATCCAGAAGACCTGGACGAGCCTGGCCGACCGGTGGAGCGCGACCGAATGGTTGCTGCGCCAGGTCGGGCTCGATCGCCTCGCCACCGCGCTCAGTCCGCTCGATCTGGTTCTCGCGATGATCGGGGTGGTGCTGGTCGCCATCCTCGCGGCACAGATGCCCTTCCGCAGCGGTCACCTGCTGGTCGGCCTGATCCTCATCGTGCAGGTGGCGACCATCGTGCTCGCGATGCGGACCGACTTCGAGCGCTACTACCTGCCCATCGTCCTCGCCACCGCCGTCTTCGCCGGCGCTGGCGTTGGCATCGCCTCGCAAACATTCTGGCACCTCGCCACAGTCGGTCGCGACCGCGAGGCATCACCTGCAACCACTCTCCTGCCAGGGCGCGGCCAGGAGGTCACCGAACCATGAGGCGCCAGGCATCACTCCTGCTCGCCATCGTCGCGCTTGTCACGATCCTTGCATCACTAGTCGCCCCAACTGCGGCTCAGGATGTCGACCCGCCCGACCCCGGCCCGGAACCGGCCGCCATCGGTGAGCCGGTCGCACCGCTGACCGACAAGCGTGTCTACGATATGGCCAACCTGCTCAACAACGAGCAGGAGGCGTCGATCGAGTCCGACGCCAACCGTTTGGCCCGTCACGGAATCCCAAACGTCGTCGTTGTCCACTTCAGCACGCTGTCACCTGAAGAAGCCGGCGCCTTCGCGGCCGAAATTCGCCGCCAGTGGGGTGTCGAAAGCAGTCCCGGGGCTGATGACGGCCTGGTGTTGCTGGTGTCGATCAACGACACCGAGGAAAACCAGGGTATCGTCACCACTCTGTCGTGGGGCGACAATGCCCTCCCCCACTACGGCGTTACCTCCGCCACGGCCGCAGATATCAAGCGAGCGTGGCTCGATCGATACATCGACGGCGGCAACCTCTTCGAGGGCATCGTCTTCGCGCTGCGACGCCTCATTTATCACTCGATCTACGATCCCGCGCCTCAGGCTCCGCTCACCGGCGCCCGCGCCGACATTGGCGCGATCATGCCGGCCGCCGGGATCGCCCTGGCTGCCGGCGCGCTGGCCCTCGCCGGCTGGTGCTGGTCGCCGCAGGGCCGGCAACGACGCCCCCGCCAGGAACTCGCCGACCTCGCGCTCCAATGGGGCGTACCCATACTCGCCGCGGCGGTGTTCGCTCTCTCGGTCGCGGGACGAAGCGGGTGGGGCGTGGCGGCAGGACTGGTACTGCTCGGCATTGCGATGGCCGACTGGGTCGCGCGGGATCCCCGCCAGGTCCCGGAAACGCGAGGGGCGCCGTGATCGAGCGATTCACCCCCCGCACCACCATTGTGCGCATCGGCCGGACCGGCCAGCCGTGGGCGTTCACCCTGCGTCCGGCACTGCTCGTGCCGTTCCTGCTGTTCGCCTTGTCGCTCGCGATCAACCTCGCGCACGTGCCGACCACGGAGTTCCACCCGGACGAGACGCGCTGGATCAACCGCGCCCACTATTTCACCGACCTCGGCGATCCATTCGGCCCCACCTGGGAAGACCAGTACCTCACCCGCGGCCAGCCACCGCTCGGCAGTTACCTGATGGGGCTCGGCCTGGTGCTTCAGGGTCGCGATACCGTGACCAATGGTGTCTGGGACTTCGCCTACGGCGCGGACTGGAACACCGCGGCCGGCGCGATGCCCGATCAGGCCGATCTCGACGCTGCCCGCAGGACCAACGCCGCCGTCGCCGCAATCACGGTCGTCGTGGTGTTCGCGATCGGCAACGCCATGGCCGGTCTGGTCGCCGGTACTGCCGGCGGGCTCCTGCTGGCGGTGCATCCGCTGCACATCTGGATCGGCAGCCAGGCGCTTTCCGACCAGCTCCTGATCCTGCTCGTCGCCCTTGCGCTGCTGGTGGCGCTGCGGCTGGGCCGGTCACCGAGCCGCGGGCTCGCACTGGCGCTGGGCATCCTGCTCGGGCTGGGGGGCGCTACCAAGCTCTCACCCATGCTGCTTGCCTTCCCCCTTGCGCTCTACGGTGCCGGATTGCTCGTCCTCGATCGCTTCGACCTCGTCAATCGTGCGAAAGCCCGCTCGCTGGCGCCACTGCTTCTCATCCAGCCGCTCATCGCGGTGGCGACGTTCGTCATCAGCTACCCCTACCTCTGGCCTTCGCCCGTGCGCCGCACGTGGAACCTGTTTCAGCTCCGTGCCCAGGAAATGGACGAGCAGGCCGCCGCATGGCCGAACGTCAACATCGCCCACCCGATCGAAGCGATCGAGCGCATCTACCAGCGGCTGACGTGGCAGTTCAGCGCCACCGGGAACCTCGCCGAGGGCGCGCTCGGCTGGCTCGGCATCCAGACTGACGTGTGGGGGATCGACCTGCTGCTTGCGCTGGTCGGCATCGGCGTGCTTGCGTGGCTGGTCATCCGTCGCGGGCTGACCTCCGGCACGGCGCTGCTTGCCTTCCTGCTGGCCGGTCAGGTCGGCGCGATCGTGGTCGGCATGAAGGTCGATTTCTACCGCTATCACCTGCCGATCGTGCTGGCCGTGGCGATCCTCGCCGGTCTCGGATTCCAGCTGGCCTGGGCGTGGCTCGCCGAGCGCGGCGCCGCTCGGTTCTGGAGCATCCTTCCGGGCGTCACGGTCGAGACCGGGGACCATGCTCCCCACCGTCCGCACGATGCTGCCACCGGAACGGCCAGCCCGACTGCGAAGACAGGGAGCCACTGATGCCGATCAAGATCAGCGCGGCACTGCTCGCACTCATCCTCCTCGCCGGCGCCGTCTTCGGCGCGGTCAAATTGGGACAGGCGATCACCACCGAACACGAAGGCTGGGATATTTTCTCGCGCGTGGAGGTCACCACCGACCCCATGGTGATCGAGCCGCTCTCCCTCCTCGAGCGTGAAGATCGCGAGGAGCTCGAGAAGGTCGTCAACGAGTCCCGCGACTACGGCATCCCCTTCACGGTTCACGTCATCACCGACGAGGGCATCGACACTGAACGATCGGCCCAGGATATCGCCGAGGCGCGTTTCGCCAACACACCAGTCGAAACCAGCGACGGAGCTGACGACGGGCTGTTGATGCTGGTGATCGTGCCTGAATCCGACCACACGGAGACCCGAGTGGGCTTCGCCACAGGCGCGAACTTCTACCCTCGGGGCGGCATCACGCCCGAGCGACTCGATTACATCGCCGCTGTCCAAATGCAGGCGCTGATCGACGAGGATCGAATCGGCGATGCTGTCGTCGAAGGGGCGTCGTGGGTTGAGTGGACGCAACTCTTCGAGCCAACCCCGAACCCACCGCTGACCAAGCTTCAGGAAGGGCTCGGCGGCCTGCTGAAGCCGTGGGGCGCCCTGCTGTTCGGCGGCCTCGCCGCATTCGTGCTTGCCGCAGCCGTTGCCACGAAGATCCTGACGTGGAGGGGCTCGGGGGCCTCGGCCGATCTGGCCAACGGGACGCCGATCGAGATGGGCGCGATCGCCCGTGGCAGGGTTGACCGTGCCGTACTCGCGGGGTCGGTGCTCGATGCTATCGACCGAGGCGCGATCACGCTGGACAGCGATGGTCGCCTTCGCGCCGGATCGTCACCAGCGACGGAGAGTGATGCGAAGCTGATCGCCGCGATCGATGCGATCGAAGCGCGCGGCGGCACGCCCACACCGGAGATGCTCGGCCATTTCCTGGCTCGTGATGGAGGTATCGGGCGAGCCCTGGAAGACCGGCT
Source organism: uncultured bacterium (assembly GCA_965651105.1). Lineage (GTDB taxonomy): Bacteria > Chloroflexota > Chloroflexia > Thermomicrobiales > UBA6265 > JACCVC01. Next base: position 18,256 of record CBFGRG010000008.1, read on the forward strand.
GGCCGCGGCCGGCGCGTTCGACCGGCGCTCCCCGGTGTTGACCGTCTGGTTACGAGGCCTGTCAGCTTCCGGCGTGGTGTTGGGCGTGCTCGGGCTCGTGCTGTCGGTCCTGGGTCAAGCCGCGCCGTCCCTGGCGGGGGCCATCATGCTGACGGGCATCTCCATTGTCGTCTTGATCTGGAACGAGCAGCGATCGTGGACCACACGGACGGGACGCGCTGCGCTCCAGCTCTGGCGAGCTGGGCACCAGTCGCCGGACAGCCGCGATCGCGCGCTTTTCGACGCAATCACCGGCATGGATACGATCGACCTGCAACCCGCCGACCGATCGCCGCTCCGCCCTGATGTCCAAAAGCTCGCTGCATCGCTCGCACTTTAGAGCTGTTCTCGGAGAAGGTGGGCCGTAGGGGCGGTCCTTCCCGATCCGAGCCGGAGGCGAGG
>CBFGRG010000009.1:0-18293 GCA_965651105.1 uncultured bacterium
ATCGGTGTAGCGAATGCGTGCCTGAACGCGGGCGCTGGTCTCGGGAAGCTCGGCAATTGTCGTTCCCGCTCCCGGAAAGGGAGCGGCAACGGGGTCCTGTCCGATCGCACCGGCGCGGACGCTGAAGCTCGCCTGCAAGATCTTGCTCGCATCACCTGAACGGGCGAATGCCGCCGGTCCTGCCGCGATCACCCCGACGGTGTCGCCGGCCACTGTCGTCATCAGGTCCGGCCAGCCGCCGATCTCCAGAATCGAGGGCGCGAGCCCAGCCATCACCTGCGTGACGCGCTGGATCATGCCCTCGTCGCGCGTGAAGACGGCGATGCCATCCCTGACGACCGCCCGGTTCATGCTTCCGAGCCCGAAGCGCCCGACGTTCGTCGCGGGGCTGACCTCGTCGCCGAAGCTGAGGTACTCTCCCCCGGTTTCCTGGAGCACGACGGCGTATCCGGAGGCGACGAGCGCGTTGTGGACCCGTTCCGTGTCGATCCCCGTGAATATGGACACCGCGTCGGGCGGCGTGCCGGCTGTCAAAAACTGTTCGCTCTCGAGCGGCCAGAACCCGAAGGTGTCCGCCCACGCCGAGGTCATCGCGTACCTGAAGGCATTGTGCGAGAGGGGCAGCGACATGGTGCTGGGAACGAAATTGTCGGGCACGACCTCCCTCACCGGAGCAGGCAGCCCCACCGAGGCGAGCTGGGAGGCGAGGTCGGCATACTCGAAGGGGACGAGCGTTTCTTCCGGCGTCCCGATCAATTCGGCCGGGGCGATGGCGAGCAGCGGATTGATGTGCTCGATGAAGTCACCAGCGGCGGCCGGCGAGGCAACCGGCGTTTGCGCGGTGGCAAGGCTCGGTGCCGCGGCGACCGCGGCCGCGCCGGCCAGCAGGCTCCGCCGGGAGAGGGTAGGGCGCGTCTGGGGCATCGATGTCTCCTTCATTCACTCTGCCGAGATGAACGGGTCGGGATTCCCTGGCGTGATCCTGCTGGGACCAGTTCAGAATCAGATGAACTTTACCCGGACTCTGGATTTCGGCGACTCCCCGCGGCGGTCGGTTGCTTCGCCGACAGCGGCAGCGTGAATCGGAAGGTGGTGCCTTCGCCGACGTCGCTCTGGACGGATATCCTCCCGCCCTGTGCCTGGACCAGCTGCTGCACGATGTGCAGTCCCAACCCGCTGCCCTCCCGCCGTCGTTCCGAAAGCTCCGCCTGGTAGTAGCGATCGAAGACCTGTTCCAACAGCTCCGGCGGTATGCCGATGCCCGTATCGCTCACCGAAAGCTCCACGAAATCGCCGGAGACTGCTCCCTGCACGACCACCAGACCGCCTTCCGGCGTGTGTCGCAGCGCGTTGAAGAGCAGGTTGTGAACGATTTGCCGGACTCGTCCAGGATCGGCGAAGGCCAGCGGCAGGTCCGGCGGCACGAGGTTCTCGATCGAGACCTTTCGTTGTTGCCACGCGACCTGCTTCAGGCCCCGCACCGCTTCGGACGAGATGTCGTGGGTGTTGATCGGCTGGAGTTCGAGCCGCAGCTTCGCCTCCTCAAGGCGGCCCAGCGTCGAGAGGTCGTCGATCAGCCGGGTGAGATTCTGCATCTCGAGGTTCACCAGGCCGATCGCCCGTTCCTTCTCTCTCGCCGACCGGATCGTGCCCGCTTCGAGCTGCTCGGCCGTGCCCTGAATGATCGCCACCGGCGTCCGCAGCTCGTGCGCGACGTTGGAGAGGAACGTGCGCCGCGTCCGGGCCTCCTCCTCGATCCGCGCCCCCATTTCGTTGAATCGCTCGGCGAGCCGCCCGATCTCGTCGTGTCGTGTGACCCGCAGTCGGGTGTGCATATCGCCATCGGCGAAGGCGTCGGCGAGGTTGGCGAGGCGCTCCAGCCGGCGCGAGGTCGATCGTGCCTGCAGGTAGGCGAACGGGATCGCCACGATGATCGCCGGGATCAGGTAAATCCACGATGTCTTGAGCAGCGACGAGGTGAGCTCCCGCAGGATCTGGGACCGGGCGTCGGCGAAGATCTCCGGCAGTGGGTACCCCTGGAAGGCGAGATAGCCGACGATCCGGCCGTCGTCTGTGAAGATCGGTGTGGCTGCACTGGTCACGTCGTTGTCGACCGCAACCGAGTAGGCGATGCCCGACCACGGGTCGGCCAGGCCGTGCAGGTCGATCGACCGCAGCAGGGCGTGGCGCACGCCGGTTTGCTGGATGGCGTCCGCTGGCACATCGACTTCGGCGACCTCGGGATCGGTGGAGACGACAACAACGCCGGTGGCATCCGTTACCAGCGCCGAGCGCGGTATCCCCCAGTACGCGTCGATGCTGCCGATAGCGGCAGATTCGCGCGGCTGGTACCCAGGAACCTCGTCGTTGACGATCAGATCGAGCTTCTCGTCCAGCGCCTCCCGTGCGGCCGGCGCATCGAGCGACCCGTGCTCGGCGATCAGCTCGTCGACATCGAGCCAGACCGCCATCGCGCGAGTGCGCTCGCCGAGAAACATGTCCTGTGAGGCGTCCTGCAGGCCGAAGAGCTGCCGGCCGGGCAGCCAGCCAAGCATGACGGCGTATACCAGCGCGTTGAGCAGCAGGAATGTGATCAGCACCACGGCGACGTGGCTGACCATCAGCTGTACGAGGGTTCGCTGCCGGAAAAACCGTACCGGCGTCGTGACGAAGCGCCAGGCCCGGTGGCAGCTCGCGCCGGTGAAGGTCATCGGTGAGACTCGGGCGATTCGTACTTGTAGCCGACACCCCAAAGCGTGGTGATGCGGTCGGCGACGCTGCCGGAGCCGCCAAGTTTGCGACGCAGGCGCTGGATATGGGTGTCGATCGTACGCTCGAACCCGCCGTAGTCATCGCCCCAGAGGCGATTGAGCAGGTAGTCGCGGCTGAATACCCGGTCCGGGTTGGTTACCAGCAGGTAGAGCAGGTCGAACTCGCGCGCCGTCAGCACGATCTCCTCGCCGTCGATGGTGACGCCGCGGCTGACGGGATCGACGCGGAGCCCGGCATCCTCGACGGGCTGGTCGGTCTTCTCGGCGGTTTTCGAGCGAGCGGCCATCATCTCGGCGCGACGAAGAATGGCGTTGACGCGAGCCTGCAGCTCGCGCATGGAAACAGGTTTGGTGATGTAGTCGTCGGCGCCCAGCTCCAGCCCGAGCACCTTGTCGATTTCGGTCGATTTCGCGGTCAGCATCACAATCGGCACGAAGCGCTCCTGCCGCACGCGGCGGGTGATCGCCAACCCGTCAACACCGGGGAGCATCAGGTCGAGCACGATCACATCCGGGTCGGCGAATCCGCTGCCGGTGAGTCGGTTCAGCGCCTGGTTCCCATCGGTGAAGACTTCGGTGGTGTGCCCGGCTTCGCGCAGGCTTCGCGCGATCAGGTAGGCAAGGTCCTGCTCGTCCTCGACAATCACAATGTGCGCCACACAGCAATCCTTACGATGTGTCCTGGTCTGCATTGTCGTGTCACAAGTGTACTGCTGTGGGGTCGACGGGATCGGACAGGTGTTGGGCTGCCGATCCCGCCAGGGGGAGGGAGGGGGTTGCGCGACGGCCGCCGGGGAAGGGTGTGATGGCTGGGCGACCGCAACCGCAACAATGTCAGTATCGGCCCCGACTGATACGAAACCGTGGCCGAATTGTCACGGTTGTGTGTCGGTCGGGATAGGGGCGCGTCCACCCGATGCAACCGGTTGCAGGGAACGTGCGTATATGTACCTGACGGGTGGAGGAGCCCCGACTGGCACCGCATCGGACCCCGCGTTCTGGTGGTATTCTTTGGAATACGACCCGGCTTGATGCGAGCCGAGGGGGCGGTGCGCGACGTTCGGCGCACCTTTTGGTATTCCTCCCCTGTGTCGGATTGTCTCGATCGGGTCTTCGCCACGGCTCTTCCGGGAGCTGTGACGGGCGGACCGCACCCGCGTCGCGAGTCGCCGCGACTGCCGGCCCGCCGTCGTCTTCAAGAAAGCGGAATCATGGCGCAGCGAAGCTATGCGAATACCATGCAACACGCCGAGCCGTCCCGGCTCAGCCGGATGGGCGGCGTGATGCACAACTCGATACTCCCCGCCAGTCAAAGGTCGCGAGGCGACTCGTTCGGCGCGCCGCCCTGGATGAGCCGGCTCGGCATCCTGCTGCCGCGGCTCGCGCTGTTCGTCGCTGTCGCGCTGCTCATCTCCGCCGTCGCGCTGTTCGCTTTTCGCGCTGCCTATGCCAACAAGGTCTACCCGGCCGTCGCCGTCGGCGATGTGCCTGTCGGTGGCCTGACGGTCGATCAGGCGGTTGCAGCCGTCGAGAGCCGTGCCGAGCTGATGGAGCACAACACCGTCAGCTTCACCTACAACGGCCAGACCTGGACGCCGACGCTGTCGGAGCTGGGCGCAACCGTACATGTCGATGAGTCGGTCGACCAGGCCTTCGCGCTCGGGCGCGACGACAATGCCGTGGCCCGGCTCGGCTTCACGAACCAGTTGTTGAAGGGCGACCAGCTCGTGCCGTTGCGCACGTCGGTCGACCGCAATGCACTGCACGCATGGTTTGCATCGGTCAACGCCGACATCAACGACCGCGCGGTGGATGCCACAATCGAGGTCGAGGGCACCAGCGTCAGCATCACGCCCGAGCACATCGGTACCGTCGTTGACGAAGAAGCCGCCACCACCCTGATCCTCCAGAGCCTGAGCAGCCTGGAGCCGGTTGCGACCGATCTGCCGACCAGGGACGACCTGCCCAATATCTACGCAACCGACCTCGAGGCGAACAAGACGCAGCTGGCCGCCGCGCTCGATGGCCCGATCCTCGCTGGATTCAGCGGCCAGCAGTGGGCGATCCCGGCTTCCGATCTCTCGTCGTTTCTCGCCGTCGATGTCGCCTGGCGCGATGGCGGCACGGATGTCAGCATCACTCTCGATCAGGACAGGCTGTCCAGCTACCTGCACCAGAACTTCTCGGTGCTGGTCAACAGCCAGCCGGTCGATGCCGTCGTTCGCTGGGATGACGCCCAGGGTGGGCTGTACGCGCTGGAACCGAGTATCGACGGGTACACGTTGAAGGCAAACGCCTTCGCGAAAGCTGTTACCGACAGCTTCCTGAGTAACCAGGATCCGGTCGATATCCCGGTGACGGTACTCAAGCCGGCGGTCGATTCGAACAATCTCGCCGCGCTCAACATCAATTCGCTCATCGCTCGCGGCGACTCCAACTTCGATGGCGGCGCCGAGGACCGTGACCACAACATTTATGTCGGCATGGAGCTGCTCAATGGCGAGCTGGTGGCGCCGGGCGAGGAGTTCTCGTTCAATGGCGCGGTCGGAGAAATCACGGCGGAGCTGGGCTTCGTCGATGCCGGCGTGATCGAGGCCGAGACGATCGGGCGCGACGTCGGCGGTGGCATCTGTCAGGTGTCGACCACGGTCTTCCGCTCGGCGTTGCTGTCGGGCATGCCGATCACCGAGTGGTACCCGCACAGCCTGCGGCTGAAGGGGTACGAGCGCGATGGCTGGACCGCCGGCTTCGACGCGTCGATCCTCCAGTCGGGCTCCGACCCGGCCTATTGGGCGGATTTCAAGTTCAAGAACGACACCGACGGCTACATCCTCGTCCAGGCATGGACCGACTACCCGCACGCGTACGTCGACATTTACGGTAACGACGACGGTCGCACCGTGGAGATCCCCGACCCGACCTTCCGTGATCCGGACTGGAAGTACAAGGACAAGGAAGTGGTCGATCCAGACAAGCCGGCCGGCTACATGAAGCAAACGCAGTGGCCGACCAAGCCGTTCGAGGCGATCGTCAACCGCACGGTCACCTACGCCGACGGGCACACCGAGGAGCAGGGGTTCTACAGTCCCTATCAGGGCAGCGGCAACGTTTGGGTTGTCAGCCCGGACATGAAGGGCAAATCCCCCGCCGCCAATAGCTCCAGCTGACGCGATGAGCGCAACCACCCCCGCCGATCAAGGCGGGGGTGGTTCCGTTTCCGAGCACCGTCATCCCCAGTGAAAGTTGACATAGCAGCGAGATGCGGTGATATGCTGTCCTGAAGTTCGCCTGTGCCGCGCCCTCGATGGTGGTGGGTCGTTCTCCGACGCGTCGGAGCATTGCCCGGCCCGCGTTGCCATCGCCCCATTGGAGGAGCCACCCGCATGCGTCAGCGCTCGCTCCGTCCGCGATCCATTCCAGCTCCGCCCGCCTGGTGGGACGTTGTCTCCCTGCGCGATGATGTCGTGCGTCCCGACTCCGACGGTCGCTCGCGCGGCACCGGCGTCGTGGCCCGCGCGGCGCGCCTCGCCCCAAGACTCCTCCTGGTTGCCGCCATCGCGCTGCTGATCGGGGCGGTGGCCATGGCTGTGTTCCGCGCCGCGTTCAGCGAGCGCATCTATCCCGCTGTCGTCGCCGGCGATGTCGATGTCGGCGGCATGACGATCGATGAGGCCGTCGCGGCGACCCGGGAGCGGGCCGACGCCCTTGAGCGGACGACCGTCACCCTCCGTCACGGCGACCAGACCTGGACGCCGACATATCGTGAGCTCGGCGCTACCGTCGATGTCGACACGACTGTCGCCGCGGCCTACGCGCTCGGACGGGAGGAGAACGCCGTCTCCCGCCTCGATGTTGTTGCCGAGCTCCTGCGCGGCGACCAGACCGTGCCGTTGCGTGTGACCGTCAACCCCGTTGCGCTCGACCGTTGGTTCGATCGTGTCGACGCGGACATCGGCGATCCCGCGCTCGAAGCCGCCATCGAAATTGACGGGAGTGCCGTCGTCATCAGTCAGGACGCGACCGGCACCGTTGTCGACCGCCAATCCGCCACTGCGCTCGTGCTGGATACTGTCGCGGCGCTCCAGCCGGCGGCGGTCGACCTCCCAGTGCGTATCGACCAGCCCGAGATCACGGCTGCCGACCTCGAGGAGCCAGCGGCTCTGGTGCGACAGGCGCTCTCCGCGCCGGTGGTCGTGAGGTTCGAGAATCGGGAATGGGAGCTTGCTCCGGCCGACCTCGCGCCGTTCGTGCATATCGAGAACGACACGTCTGACGAGCGGCCCGACATTCAGCTGACGCTTGCGCGGGCCGAGCTTGCTGCCTGGCTGCGCGAGTCGTTCGCTGGCGAGATCAACCGTTCCCCGGCCGATGCGCGCATCGCCTGGAGCGCGGCGGACGGTCTCGTCGTGCTTGATCCCAGCATCGATGGCGCGGCGCTGCGGGTCGACGCGTTCGCCGCGGAAGTCGAGTCGAGCTTTTTCGATCGTCAGGGCTCGGTCGAGGTGCCCGTCGCGGTGACGAAACCGACGATCGATGACGACAACCTTGCCGCGCTCAACATCGATGGCCTGCTGGGTCGGGGCGATTCCAACTATGGCGGCCTGAACATCGAGCGCGACATGAACATCGAGGTCGCCACCGAGTCGCTCAACGGCACGCTGGTGCCGCCGGGCGAGGAGTTCTCGTTCAATGGCGCGATCGGGGAGATTACCAAGGCCAATGGCTATGTGGAATCCGGCGTGATCGTCAATGGTCGCGCCTCCACCGATGATGGCGGTGGCGTGTGCCAGGTGTCGACCACCGTGTTCCGGGCGGTGCTCTTCGCCGGATTGCCCATTACGGACTGGGCCGAGCACACCCAGCGATTGCCGGTGTACGAGCGAGATGGATGGAGTGCGGGCTTCGATGCCTCGATCCTGCAATGGCAGGGTGGTGATCCCGACGAGTGGGGCGATTTCAGGTTCACCAACGACACTGGCGGGTATCTCCTCGTGCAGGCCTGGACCGACTACCCATACCTGTTTGTCGAGATTTACGGCAACGACGATGGGCGAACGGTCGATATCAGCGACGCGTCGGTTTGGGAAGACATCAGCGTTCCGGCAGACCTCGAGGTTGTGGATGCCAGCTTGCCGGCCGGCACGATGATGCAGACCGAGTGGCCGCGCATGCCTGCCGAGGCGATATTCGTGATGACCGTCACCTACGCCGACGGCACGACAAAAGAGCAGGAATTCTCCAGCTACTACGAAGGAAACGGCAACGTCTGGACGGTCAGCCCGGACATGGCCGGAAGCTCCCCCGCCGCCTGGAACGGATAGTGAGGGAACGACGCCGGGACGACCTGCCCCGATCCGCGCGGCGCGCATCCGCGTGGTAGACGGGGTGTGGCAGGGTAGTCTCAGGCGCATTTCTCGCCCGGATACACCGTCACCGTACGGACACGATATGTATTCCATGTATCATAATGACGTTCAATGGGGGGTATCAGCGCCGGCTCCGAATGATGGGGTGGGCATGCGCGTACATCCAAGCACGGCCTGGGGAGGGCAGACGAGTGAGCAACGCACCACACCACCAGCGCGAGGCCGAGGACAGCCAGCAGCGATCGTCAGGGTTTTCGGGGCGAGAGCTCGATCGACGGGTTGTGCTCCGGGCTGCCGCCGGGGTGGCCGCCATCGCCGCGTCGGGCGGCATCGGCGGCAGTACGTCGACGGCGATCGCGCAGGATGACCGCGAGCGCGTCACCCGTGCCAGCGATTGGGAGCCGCCATCGGCGCAATTGCGCACGGCCTCGGTCGGTGGCGAGGGTGGTTGGCAGGAGTTCCAGACCGACTTCCCGTTCTACGCGATCGGCGCGAGCTGGCCGGTGGATGTTGGTGACTGGCCCCAGATCGAGCTCAAGCTCAGCAACAACGGTGAGAACTGGAGCGAGAGTTACTTCCTGACCGCTGACAACGACGGCGGGGGCGGTACCGACGCCAGTGCCGAGCGTCGATTCACGCCGTTGCTTCACACCGATGGCTCGCAGTTCGTCCAATTCCGCACGCTCGATGCCGATGGCAACGCCGCGCTCGTGAGCGGTCTGCGCTTCACGTACATCGACGCGACCGATGGTCCGTGGGAAAAGGACATTGTCGATGAGGGGGTCGGTGGGGAGATCGGTATTCAGTCGGTCGACACCACCACACCGCCACCGATCGTGACCCGGGCGGGCTGGGGCGCCAACGAGAGCTACCGCTTTGCCAGCTTCGGTGAGATCTGGCCGCCCGAGTACGCGACGGTCGAGCATGTCATTGTGCACCACACCGCGACGCCGAACTCGCAGGATATTCCTACTGCGGTGCGGTCGATCTACTACTATCACGCGGTGACACAGGGCTGGGGCGATATCGGTTACAACTACCTCGTCGGGCGGGATGGCCGCATCTACCAGGGACGTGTTGGCGGTCAGAACGTGATCGGCGGGCACTCCTACCAGTACGCGATCGGCAGCTCCGGCATCTCGATCATCGGCGACTTCCAGTCCACGCCGGTGCCGCAGGACGCATTGGCTGGACTCGTCTCGATTGTCGCCTGGGTCGGGCGTGACCTCGACCCGCATGGTTTCTCGGATTTCCACGAGACGCTTGGTCTCCCCACCATCTGCTCGCACCGAGACGTCAGCGCCACGACCTGCCCGGGAGATTATCTCTACAACCAGCTTCCTCAAATCCGTGATCTCGTCGCCGCGACACTGGCCTCTGGCGATCTGGAGACCCCGTTCCCTGGCGGTATCGTCGTTGGCGACCGGGTGATGGTGAACACGTCTGGCGAGAGCCTGAATCTTCGCAGCGGGGCCGGCACCAGTTACGAGGTCAGCGGCTCGTTGCCCAGTGGAGCCTTCGCGGTCGTCGTCGATGGTCCGGTGGAGACCGACGAAGGAAACTGGCTGCTGCTTGACGCCGAGGATAGCGATCTTACCGGCTGGGCGGTCGCCGACTACCTGCTGGTCACGCCGTTCATCATCGACGCCAGCGGCCTCTCCTATGGCACCAACATCTACGCCAGTGAAACGGTTCGCATTCGCTCCGGTCCGTCGCTGAGCAGCGGTATCGTCTCCTCGGCAGTGCGGGGCGACCTCGGATTCATCATGGCCGGCCCGGAAACGGCCGACGGCTATGACTGGTATCAGGTGCACTGGGAGAATGGCACCGAAGGCTGGACGGCCGTCAACTACATCGGCATCTCGCCGGTCGACGAGAACCCGCCCGCGAAATTCAGCGTCGGGGATTGGGTGATCGCGACCGAGTCGCTCAGCATTCGCGTCCGACCCGGGGTTGCGCAGACGATCATCGCGAGCCTCGCGGCCGGTGGGAGCCTGCAGATCACGAGGGAGGCGTTCGGCGTCAACAACCATGTCTGGTATGGCGTGTACACCGAACAGGATGACGGGGGCTGGGTTGTGGAGGATGTGCTTCGCGAGAGGGGTGGTCCGTCCGAGGCGAAGTTCGAGATCGGCGACACGATTCGTGTCACCGAGAATCTGTCCCTGCGCACCGGGCCGGGAACATCTGCCGGCAGGATAGCGGTGATGCCCGCCGGCACGACGGGCACGGTGGTTGCCGGTCCCGACACCGGCAGCGGCTACACCTGGTGGCAGATCGAGACCTCCGCCTACGGCACCGGCTGGGCCGTGCAGGACTGGATGGAGGAGACCGACGACGGCGGTACCACGCCACCGCCGACCGGCCGGTTCGAGGTGGGCGATGCTGTGCGAACCACCGACGGAAACCTCCGCCTGCGTACCGGCGCAAGCACCTCAAGCGGCGTGATTGCCATGCTGCCGGCGGGCACGACGGGCACCGTTGTCGGCGGCCCACAAACGGGTAGTGGCTATACCTGGTGGCGGATCGAGACGTCCTACGGCACCGGTTGGGCTGCCGAGGACTGGCTGGCCGAGGACGATGGTGGCAGCACGCCACCGCCGCCGACCGGCCGGTTCGAGAATGGCGATGCGGTCCGGGTGACCGAGAATCTCAACATGCGGACTGGCGCGAGTACCGGCAGTGGTGTGATCGCCGTGCTTCCAGCCGGTACGACCGGCACCGTCGTGGGTGGTCCGCAATCCGGCAGCGGATACACATGGTGGCGAATCGAGACGTCCTACGGCACCGGTTGGGTGGTGGAGAATTGGCTCACCGAGGACGGCGGTGGATCCCCGCCGCCGACAGGCAGGTTCCAGTCCGGTGACCGCGTGCGGACCACCGCGAACCTCTACATGCGCAGCGGTCCGAGCACGTCGAACAGCGTGGTGAGCCTGCTTCCGAGCGGGACCACTGGCACCGTCGTGGGTGGGCCGCAAACGGGTAGTGGCTATACCTGGTGGCGGATCGAAACATCAAGCGGCACCGGATGGTCCGTCGAGGATTGGCTCGTCAACGCCTGAGCGAATGCGCAGCGGGCGCCCGGACGGGGTGCCCCGCTGCATTGTGCGTGCACCGTGATTCGGCTGGACGCAGCCGGCCCAGTGTGCGAAGTTAATGGCTGGGACACCCTCCGGTCGCCCCGCACGGTTGCGGACGAGCTCCGGAATCACAACTCCACGCAATACACGCATGTCCAGTCAGAGGTATTCGCATGCCGTCAGCACGACGCGGTCCGACGGAATTGGAGGAGTTGGATGGCGACAGCGCGGACGCCCGGCTCGATGCACCAACCATGGCCGCCCGCTGGAACCTGCTCAGTAACCGTTGGCTCAACCTGCCTGCTGCCCTGCTGATCGGGCTGATCGCACTGGTGACCGTGGTGCCACCACCGTCGATCGACCTTCCTGCCATTTCGCTGCCGTGGACCGACCAGGATGACGAGCCCCGGAACCTGGCGGCGCTCGATCCCTCGCCGGTTGCCGACACGCCGGCTTCGCCCGCCGCGGTGGCAACCCCTGCTGGCCAGCTTGCATCCGCGCCGTCCGGCCCGGCGAGCGTTGCCGATACCGCCGGCGGTGCAACGTCCGATCTGGCGACGATGGCGAAGGTCCAGCCGAACGAGCTCGGCGGCGTGCCGATCATCATGTACCACGCCTTCACCACCGACCCGAAGTACCTGGACGAATGGACGCTGACGCTGGATCAGTTCCGCGAGCAGCTCGATTGGTACCGCGAGAACGATTTCGTGATGGTCGGTATCCAGAGCATGGTGGACGGGCATTTCGACGTCCCCGCCGGCAAGCACCCGGTCATCCTCACCTTCGACGATGCATCCATGGGCCAGTTTGGCCTGCGGGAGGCGGACGATGGCGGGTGGGAAGTCAAGCCGGATACCGCGGTTGGCATCCTCGAGGAATACAAGAAGAAGTATCCCGACTTTGTCGGCTCGGCGTTCTTCGCGGTGCTGACGTGGAACTGCTTCGAATCCGACGATGACCCTTCCACCTGTGAGGAACGCCTCAACTGGCTGGTCGACAATGGGTACGAGGTGGGCAACCACACCTGGGATCATGTCGACATGACCGACGTCAGCGACGAGTTTTTCTCCGAGACGATCGTTTCCATGATTCACTGGATCGATGAGCGAGTGCCTCCCGACCATCCCGGAAACCTCTCGCACGTCCTGGTGATGCCGTTCGGCGCTTTCCCGGATCCGGATCTGCACCCCAAGCAGCGCGGGTGGCTGAAGTGGGGAGTCTGGAGGAACGGCGAGCATTATTTCCTGCCGCTGGTGATGGCTGTTGCGGGCGGTCCGGCGATTCCGCCCTACAGCATGGATGCCGAGCCCTCTTATACCTACCGAATCGCATCGTACCCGCCGCTGCTGGAACCATGGCAGGAGGCGATGCTGTCCGGCGAAGCACCGCTGTTCGTCAGCGATGGTGTGCCGGATGTGGTGACCGTCCCCGCCGACCAGATCGACCAGGTCGATGAAGACTGGGCCGCGGAACACGGTCTCGAGATTCGGACTTACGACGCCGGCGGTTCCTGACCTCGCTGGCATTGCACGAACCCAGCACGTACAACGACAAACGGCCGGGTACGGGTCGGCCTGTGCCGGCCAAGGCCTCCCTTGCAACGCAGCCATTTCGTAACCCCACGCCGTGACGATCGATGCGCGAAGCGATCGCGTCGGTTGTCCGACCCTCCGCACGGGAAGCGCTCTGGACACCACCCGTTCGTGCTGCCCAGGTGCCGTTCGTGACCAATCGTCGACGCAGGCTCGGTGCGGCGGAGGGCATCCGTCAGGGATCACCCGACCGTCGCGCAACACGGCACGCTGGCACAGATTTGGCGTAGACCGGCTCCAGATAACGTTCGTACGTGCAGGAGCAGGGTCACAGTGATTGATGCGGATGGCGTGAAGGGAGGAGAGGCGAGCGTCGGTACACTCGAGGGGCAGAGGCACCGATCCGCTGCGTGGGTCCATGCCGGCCTCGGAGCGACCACGACCGTGCTGGCAGCCTCGATGGTGCTCGGCGCGTTAACGCGCGTGATTGCCGCGATGACACTCTCGCCTCATGTCGACGAGCCGTCGAGCGTGCTCGCGGCGCACGTTGTGGCCGACCGAGCCTTGCCGATTCTTCCCTCCGGGACGCCCTACTTTCAGGGGTACACCCTGTCCTGGCTGCTGGCGCCGTTTGTCTGGCTCGGTTTCGGCGACATCGAACACCTCAAACTGATGCGAATGGTGCTGGTGGTTGCCGGCGTCGCCGCGATCTGGCTCAGCTTTCGGCTCGGCGAAGCCCTGACCGGGAGCGCCTCGGTCGGGGCGGTCACCGCCGTGTTGGTCGCGATCGATCCCCTCGGCGTGCAGTGGAGTGCGCACGTGCGCATGTACGGGCTGCTGCAGGCGCTGACGATCGCGCTGGCGTGGGCCTGGATCGTCCTGTTGCGTGGCGATCGTTCGAATCGTCAGATCGCCGTCGTCGTTTTGCTCTACTGGCTGGCGGTATTCACGCATGTTGGCTCCGCCCTGCTGGGACCGGCGATGGCGCTCGCCGCGCTGCTCGTGTTCGGTAAGCGCGTGGTCCGGATGTGGCGCGTCCTGGTCCCGCTGGCACTCTGCGCGATCGCGCCGCTGACGTTGCTGACGCTCAATCGCCTGTTCCGGCCGCCGAGTGAGCCCGCTCGCGAGGCGGTGGCGACGCCATGGTGGTCGTTCGTCGGCGACAACCTGCTCGCGCCACTGGCGCGGTTGCGCCTGCCGCTCGATGACTGGCAGAGCCGGATCACGGCGGGCATCACGCTTTACTGGCTGATCCCGATGGTCATCGTCGGCGCGGCGACACTCATCGGCGCGCGCATGATGCTGCGCCGGTCTCGCGGGTCCACGGATACTCGCGTGGGCGTGGTCACGCTGCTGGCGCTGTACTGGCTGCCGATGCTCGGTGTCGTGGTCTTCACGGTCTCGCCGAAGGTGCGATACCTGCTGCACCTTCACCTGATTGCCTATCCCTTCCTGGCGCTGGTGCTCGTGACGATGATTCGCGGTGCTGTTCGCGAACGGCACCGGGTGGGCATCACTGCGGGCGTGGTGGCGCGCGCTGCCGCGGTGCTCGCGATCGGGCTCTCCATCGGTGGCGGGCTCGCCTGGCGGCTTGATCACCCCGTCTCGCAACCGGACTACAACGCGGCGATGGCCTACGTCGCGTCGAAGCAGCAGGCCGGCGAGGCGGTCGTCGTTACCCTGCCGCCAGTCGCCTGGCTCAGCGTCGAACCTGCCACCCGCGACGACCTGCACTTTCTCGCCGGCTCCGAAGGGTGGACCCGTGCCGACCGCTATACGCGGGTGACCGAGGGCGGCGATCGGATCGACTACTGGGTTGGGATCGAGTCGATCGTGTCGACGCGTGAGCTGAAGGCATTGCTCGATGACGGCGGCGATGTCTGGGTCGTTGCCGATGCCGGCCGGCTCCGTGATGACTGGACCGACGAGTCGGAAATTCGCAAGCTCATCCGTGAGGAGATGTATCCGGTTCACATCGTCGATGGGGGCGCGGTTGTCTATCGTGCTCAGCCAGCCGAGACGGTCGCTACGAACAAGCTGGAGGACCGTGACGAGCCGAGTCAGGAGCGCATGCCGGCTCGCAACGCCTGGTAGCCGGGAGCTCGCCGATCCCTCATCGCGCGTCAGGGCGAGACGCGTCAGGTGTGGTAGGGTTGCCGCGGACCTGTCAGGACTGTGCCGCCGTCGCATCTGTGGTGGCACGCGTTGCGTCATATCGAGCGTTCCGGCTTCCTGTGTGACGCGTCGAGAGTTGCCATTAGCCCTCCCGCGGGCTGCGATGGTGTGGAGTTGAGAGACAACCCGATGATGGAGCAGTTCGCCCCGTGACGCGCTCCCCCTTCTGGCGTCGTGGCCCGGCGCTGCCCCGAACCAGTTTCAGCCTGGCCGGCGTCATCACGCTGGCCTTCGTCGTTGCCGTCGTGCTGGCGGCGCCGTCGCGTGATGACTGGTTCATCCCGACGGTGCCGGATGAGCGCACCGGCGTGTCGATGGCCGCGCAGCCGGCAACTGGCCCGATGACCTCGTTCGTGCCGCAAATACCGCCCCGGCGCGAGCTCCCGACGCCCACGGTGCCACCCCCAAGCCCGACCGCCGTGCCGGAGTTCATCACCTATCTCGATGCCGAAGAGAGCGTGGGCGCCAACGAGCTGGGACGCATCCCGGTGCTGATGTATCACGCGTTCGTGCAGGACGAGGCGTACACCGACGAGTGGACCCTGACGTTCGATCAGTTCCGCGAGCAGCTCGATTGGCTGGTCGCGAACGATTTCACCATGGTCGGGATCGGCAGCCTCATCACCCGGGACTTCGATGTCCCCGCCGGCAGAAAACCGGTGGTGCTGACCTTCGACGATGCCTCCGGCGGGCAGTTCCGCATGCGAGCCGCGGCCGATGGCGGCGCCGAGCTCAACCCGAACACAGCGGTCGGCATCCTCGAGGAATACAAGGAGAAGTACCCCGAGTTCGGTGGCCCGGCGATGTTCGCGGTGGTGCCGGCCAACTGTTTCGACTTTCCGGACGACGACCCCTCATCCTGTCAGGAGCGGCTGGACTGGCTGATCGATCACGACTATGAGATCGGCAACCACACCATGACGCACCCGGACCTGACCCATGTCTCCATCGATGTCTTCAAGGATGAGATCTTCGGCACCGCGCAGTGGTTCGACGAGCGGCTGAGCGGGCCCAACAACCTGTCCGACGTGCTCGTGCTGCCCTTCGGCGCCTATCCCGCCCAGGACAATTTCCGGGCGTTGCTGTTCGATGGGTTCTGGTTGCACGAAGAGTACTTCGTGCCCTCCCTCGTGGTGGAGGTGGGCGGCGGCCCGACGCGATCGCCGTTCCACATTGAGTGGAGGACCAACATCTGGCGATACAACACCGAGCCGAGTGTCTTCTGGAGCTGGGCCGACGCGATCGAGTCGGGCGGAGTCGATCTCTTCGTCAGCGACGGTGACGCCGGCGTCGTTACGGTGCCAGAGGGCTGGGAGACCGCACTCGACGAGGACCTCATCGCCGAGGATGGCCGCCGTATCGTGATCGAATCCTCCGGCAGCGCGTGAGGCTCGTCTCATCCATCGACATGCTCGCAAATCGCCCGGACATTCCATCACCCTCACTTCATGGTTTTCCGCTGACGTGATAGGATTCCTCGGGACCTAATGGGAGAAGCGCTGTCACTGTGCGGATGGACAGCGTGCACCCTGGATAACTGATCGTTCCCGCACGATCCGTGAGCCACCCGCAGGCCACCGTTGCGCTCTCGCGCAGCGGCTGGTGTGGACGAGACTGTCCTTCAACTGATGGAGCCACACGCCTCGTGATGCGGTTCAATGATTCGCGATTCCTTCGCGACCTGGCACGGTTTTCGATCTTCTTTCTTGTCGGCGGCGTGGTGTTGGTCGTCGTGCTGACCAAATTCGTCATCCCTCCGCAAGAAGGTGCGTCCAACTCCGTCGAGGCGACCCTGCCGGTCACGGCCACCGGCGTTGCGATGGACGCGCGACCAGCCAGCGCATCGAGCACCCCATCCGTGCCGGAGGTGAATCCTTCGCACGAGGTCGACGCCGTGACACCGACCCCACACGCAACTCCGGAACCCGAGATCGAGCCGACGGCGATCGCCGCGGCGCCGGACGAGGAGTTCATCACCTACCTTGCGCCCGGCGAGGGCGTGGGCGCCAACGAGCTTGGGCGCATCCCGATCCTCATGTATCACGCGTTCGTGTTCAATGAGGAGAACACCGACGAGTGGACCCTGACCTTCGACCAGTTCCGCGAGCAGCTCGATTGGCTGGTGGCGAACGATTACGTCATGGTCGGGATGAGCAGTGTCATCAATCGCGACTTCGATGTGCCCGCTGGCAAGAAGCCGGTGGTGTTGACGTTCGACGATGGCTCCGGCGGGCAATTTCGGCTGCAGGCCGCGGCGGACGGCGGGTACGAAGTGAACCCCGACACCGCGGTTGCCATCCTCGAGGAGTACAAGGCGCTATACCCCGAGTTCGCCGGTCCGGCCTTTTTCGCCGTCCTGCCCGACTGGTGTTTCACCTTTCCGGATGACCGCGACCCATCGACCTGTGACGAGCGGCTCCAGTGGCTGGTCGACAACGGCTACGAAGTCGGCAACCACACGATGGATCACATGAACCTGACCGATGCGTCGCTGGACGATTTCATCTACCAGGTCCACGGGCCGGTGGCATGGTTCGGCGAGCGCATCACCGGGCCAAACGACCTGACCGACGTGGTGGTGCTGCCGTACGGAGCCTACCCCGCGCAGGATGACATCAGGGCGATGTTGTTCAACGGATTCCAGGTCGAGGGGGAGTTCTTCGCCCCGACGCTGATCCTCGAGGTTGGTGCCAGCCCGGCGCGATCGCCGTTCCACATCGAGTGGACGCCCAACCTGTCTCGCTACAACACCGAGCCGGCGACATTCTGGCAGTGGGCCGAGAGCATGGATTCGGGCGAGACGGTGGTCTTCGTCAGTGATGGTGACGTCACGACGGTGACGATCCCGGAGGGATGGGAAGAAGTCCTCAACGAGGCGCTCATCGCTGAAGACGGCCGCCGCATCGTCGTTGAGGCGACCGGAGCATCCGCCTGAGCCCCCATCCCGTTCCAGAATGAATCAACCGGGCGGGCACTTCTCCGGCCCGGTTTTCATCGCGCGTCGCTTCGGTATTGGCAGCGGCAGGGCGCACACAGCGCCAACAATAGCCACCATGCTTTCCTGCCACGTCAGGCTGCCATCCATGCCGGGCATGAGCGCGAACGACCTCCATGACGAAGGCTCTCCGGTTGGTGTCGTGATTCCTCGCTACCAGTCGCGGAGCCGGCCTGGGGAGGCGTTGGAGTGGACCATAAGGGGCCAGCGCGCTACAGTGTGCGTAGATTGTACAAATCGGTGCTAATCGCGCGCCGGAGGTGCCCTCAATGTCAGACAAGATCCCCACCACTGAAACGATGAAGATCTCGGATGTCCGTGCCGGGCTGAATCAGCTCGTCAACCGCGTCTACCGCCACGAGACCCGCGTTATC
>CBFGRG010000010.1:0-17778 GCA_965651105.1 uncultured bacterium
CTGGCTCGCGCAGCCAGTGCTGGCCTGACCCCGGTCAACGGCAGCCCTGGCCGCACTCGGTGCCAGGCGCCCTGCCCGACCGCAGCATGGATGGCTGGTATGCAACCTCCAGCGCAACGAGCGTTCGGGCAGGAGTGCCAGTGTCCCCTACGCGCGGCCAGGCCAGCCGAGGCGGTCGAGGATGTCGCGGGCGATGGCGTGGGGTGAGCGACCGGTAGTGTCGATCACGACATCGGCCACGTCGTTCGCCTCCATGATCCCGACCAGCTCGGCAGCCCGCTCGACCTCCCAGGGGTCGTCATCTCCCGCGGCGCGATAGGCGATCCGCCGCCGGTTCTCAACAGGGTCGGCCGCGAGCCGCACCACTGTCACCTCGGCGCCGGGAATTGCCCGCTGGTAGGACTCGCGGTCGGACCGCGCCTCGACCACGTCGGCGATCACGAAGCGACCGCTGCCGGCTTCGCGAAAGTTCGCGGCCACCGCGGCGAGGTTGCTGAAGCCAACTCGTGTGTTGAAGCGGTCGCCGGCCGGGTGCGGCCACGAGTTGCGCAGCCAGTCCATGTCGATCGCGGCGTGCGGTACACCTGCCTCCGCGAGCACCTGCCCGATGCTCTGGGTGACGGTCGTCTTCCCAACACCAATCGGCCCGGTGATGACGAGCACGGGTACCGAGGCATCAGCCATTGCTGGCTACCCCCACGCTTTCGGCCTCCTCGGCGGCAACCGTCCCCGGCAGGGCTCCATCGACCGTGCCGACCGCCACTTCGGTCTGCGCGACGGCGCGACGCGCCCGCTGGCGGTTGGAGAGCGCCGATGGAATCTCGCCGGCGCGTACCAGCGGGTGACGCAGGTAGTAGAAGAAGTAGAGCGCGATCGCGCCCAGGGTGAGAGCCACGAACCCGACGAAGGTGATGTTGTATCCCCACCGCACGATAAGCCAGCCGCCGGCGATGCTGGAGAGTCCGATGCCGAGGTTCCACGCGGCTGATCGCCAGCCGAACACGGCCGCCCGCAGCTTGCCGGTGAGCAGCTCGGAGATGAAGGTCGAATCGACCGGCCAGGCCATGTTGATGCTGACCTGCCGCACGATGTGCGCGATGATCGCGAGCCCAAACCCTGGCGTCAGCGGCAGCAGCAGGAAGAACGGCAGCGGCGCGCCACGAATCACGAGGACGGCGCTCAGCGAGCCGAGGTGACGGGATACGATCGGCGCGGAGAGTCCGATCACCGCCGCAACGATGCCGCCGGCGGCGTAGATCAGCCCGATCTGGCGCGGATTGGCGCCGAGCGTCTGCAGGTAAACGTTGTAAAAGGGCACCACCAGGCCCGCGCCGAGTGCGGTGACGAGCCCGACGGTGATGAACACCGCGGTATCTCGCCTCGCGCGAGGCGTGACGGGCATCTCGCCGTCGCCGGATCGCGAGTCGCGGTTGCGGTGCGAGCGCCGGGCATCGCCCATCCGCAGCAAAGGCAACACCGCCGCCAGCCCGAGCAGCGATCCGGCGATGAGCGCCGCCCGGTAGGCCGCCGGCGATCCGGCCGCCACGGTCGGGATGAGCGTGCTGAGCGCGATTGGCGCGAATCCGCCGATGAGCGAGCCGAGCGTGAGTGACAGCGAGGCGAACGAGAACGCGACGGTGGCGATGTTGGTGCGCTGATCGTGGCGGCCATACTCGATGATGAACGGCATGGTGACGGTGAAAAGGATGGCGATACCGGCGCCGAAGAAGGCCGAAAGCACGATGATCGCCGGGGCCCAGGTGCTGAGGGCGAGCCCGATGGCACTGAGTCCGTAGACAACCACGCCGACGAAGATCACCCGCCACAACCCGAGCCAGTTGATCATCGTGCCGAGCATCATCGCCATCGCGGCCATCGAGAAGGTCTGGACCGAGTTGAACACGCCAATCGAATCTTCGCGGAAATCGAGCGCGTAGACATAGAGATTGAAGATGAGCGTGAAAACCCCGAAACCAATGTTGGCGAGAAACGTATAGGCGAGAAACAGGCGGATATCCCGCCCGAAATCCAGATACCTGCCCACCAGGCTGAGCGCCCTCATCTGACCCCGTTCCCATCGCGCGCGGTGCTGCGACCCACGTTCTGGGCACATCTTACGTCCTCTCGGACCGTTGCGACCGCTCGATCAGCGCGCGATCACACCCCGGCAGCTAATTCCTGCCGCAGGCTGCTTCTGAAATTGGGATGCAAACAGGCTTGCAGAATTCCGACTCCACAGGTAGGGTTTGAGCGGGGTCCCGACCGGGCAGGTCCGGAATGCCCAGCAGGACCCGACAGCGAACGCCTCAACCTGACCAGGAGCGCACGTGGCGACTGCAACACCGGCCATGATCACTGATCGGCTGCGACTCGACTATGGTGATCGCACCATTGTCGGCGATCTCTCCCTCAACCTCTGCCGCGGACATGCGACGGTCTGACGCCGTGAGTGCGCAACGATTGCCGCGGATGCTCGTGGCGAGATTGGTCGGTGCGGTGCTGGCGGTCGGCAGCCCGATGGTGCAGGGCATCGTTATCATCAACAAGAACCCAACGCAGCTCACGACACCGTTGACATGGCTTTCGGGCAGCACCTACGCTCGCGGCTGGAACCAGCCTGCCCAATCGCTGCCATGGATGCTGGTGTTGCTGCCGCTGTCGTGGCTGACGGCGAGGTGGCCCGCCCTGTTCGCGCTCGGCCAGGATGCCCCCGCGGTCTCGGCCTGGCGATGAGTTGGACTCGGCTTGCGATGCTGGCCATCGCGAGCGCGGGGTTCGACCCGTAGCGCCGCTCCAGAGGCGGCGGTTCAGCCCGGGCCGCCACCGGGGCGGCGCGACGAGGCAGGTAGTCAGATCACGCTGAGCCGCCGCATAGTAGCGTGCCGAGGGGTTACGAATTATCGATTCATACGAGGCTGGTAGCGACATGATCGACACGACACCCGGGACCGCGAAAGCTGGCGTGACATTCTGCTCGGCGGTCTCCGAAGCGAGCGGCGAGGACCCCGCCGGATCCGCGTGGGCGGTGCGGCGGATGGTGCTGGTCGAATTGCCGCTGCCGTGGCCCTACAACGTCCTGGAGGGCCGGAACGTCCCCAAGGGTCTCGGCGATCTGCTGATGGAGATATGGGAGGCCGACGGCCCAGCCACCGGCATGGCCGGCATCACGCCGGACGACGCCTACAGCGTCGATGGGATGCGGCGAGTGATCGACCTTCGGCAGGGCGACGCCCTCGCCGGCGACTACCGGCGGGTCGAGTACCTGGTGCCGGCAGACGACGTCGTCGAGCACCTGCGCCGGCTGGCGTTCGATCCGGATCATCCCGCAATCGCCGAGCACGAGGTCGCCATCGACTCCGCCACGCGCGATTTTCTTGTCTGTACCCACGGGGCGGTCGATGCCTGTTGCGCGACGTTCGGCTATCCAATCTACAAGCTCATGCGAGCGATGGCCGATCGGTCCACGACGCCGGTGCGGGTGTGGCGTGCGACCCATTTCGGCGGGCATCGCTTCGCCGCGACCGCGCTGGAGCTTCCAGATGTGCGCTACTGGGGCCGATTGAAGCCCGAGATGCTCTCTTCGCTCATCCACCGCTCCGTTCCCGCCCGGGAAGTTCGCGGCAACTATCGCGGCTGGGCCGCGCTGGACGAGCCGCTCTGGCAGATCGCCGAGGCCGAGCTGCTGGCGGCGGCCGGCTGGGGCTGGACCGGTGCGACGATCACCGGGATCACGGGCGAGGCCAGCGCAGACGAGGGCGGCACGCTTGCGATCGCCTTCACGCATCCGGCGGGGGATGGCGAGGTCGAGATCGCGATCACGCCGAACGGGTCGGTGACGACGATGGACTCGTCGCGAACGGCGGAGCTTCACGAGGAGCCGCAGGTGCGCGCGGAGATCGTCACGCAGCGGCCCGCGGGATGCCTGTCGATCATCAGCAACGACCATGAGCGCGCCTGATTCCCTCCTCCGGCGATGGCTGGGGCGCAAGGTGGCGGTGGTGATCGACCGGCCGCTCGGCAGCGCCCACCCGCGCCACCCGGATATCGTGTACCCCGTCAATTACGGGTACATCCCCAACACGCGGGCGGGAGACCTCGAGCCAATCGACGCCTACATCCCCGGCGTCGACGTGCCGGTGCCCTCATTTCTCGATCTGGCGATCGCCATTGTGGTGCGCCGGGACGACGTTGAGGACAAACTTGTCGTCGCGCCGCCTGGCTCGTGGTTCACGGTCGATGCGATCCGCGAGGCGGTGCGCTTCCAGGAGCAATTCTTCGAAAGCGAGATCGTCACCTGAGGCGAAGCCGGGTACGATGACGGCGTTGTGTATTCGCGAGCGCATCAGGAGCCAGCACCCAGATGATCGACCTTTCCAGCGACACGTCCACCCGGCCGAGCCAGGCAATGCGCGAGGCAATGGCCAACGCGCCCGTCGGTGACGAACAAATCCGGGAAGACCCCACCGTCAACGCCCTGCAGGAGCACGTCGCGGCGCTTACGGGCAAGGAAGCCGCCCTCTTTTTGCCATCGGGGACGATGTGCAACGCGATCGCGCTCACGGTCCATCCCCGCCGGGGCGATTCGGTGATCCTCGACCGGCGCGCCCACCCGGTCACCTCCGAGGCGGGCGGTCCGGCGGTGCTGGCCAACGTGCTGCTGAACACGATCGACGCCCCGCGCGGCCGGTTCACGGCCGACGATGTCGCCGAGCGCCTCTCTCCCGGCACCACGCATGCGTCGAAAACCGGCCTCGTCTCGATCGAGAACACCACGAACCACGGCGGCGGCGCGATCTGGTCGCTGGATTCGCTCGCGGCCATTCGGGAGCTGACGCGGGAGCACGGCGTGCCGGTGCACATGGACGGCGCCCGGCTGATGAACGCCGTCGTGGCCAGCGGGCACAGCGCGGCGGATTTCGCCCAGTTTGTCGATTCGCTCTGGATCGACCTGTCAAAGGGCCTGGGCGCACCGGTCGGAGCGGTCCTCGCCGGCTCGGCCGACTTCATCGAGGCAGCCCGGCGATACAAGCACATGTTCGGCGGCGCGATGCGTCAGGCGGGGATCATCGCGGCGGCGGGCCTCTATGCCTTCGAGCACAACGTCGACCGCCTCGCGGAAGATCACGCCAACGCGAAGCTGCTGGCCGAAGGGCTGGCGGGGATCCCGGGGCTGCGCCTGGCACACGACTCGGTCGATACGAACATCGTCTTCTTCGAGGTTGGCGATGCCGGCCTGACAGCGGGCGCGTTCAATGCGGCGTTGCAGGAGCGCGGTGTGCGCATGAGCACGCAGTACGCGGCCGGGACCCGGGTGCGGGCAGTCACGCATCTCGACGTGAGCCGGGAGGATTGCGAGCGCGCGGTGGAAGCGGCGCGGGAGGTCGTTGCCGGGGCGTAATGGTGGATCGGGACCGGGCTGGCGACGATACGAAGTGACGTCGTTGCCAGCCGGCGAGGCGCCCATGGTGCCGAGTGAGGGCGAAGAATCCCTCTGACGACGTGCAACAGGCCGGGGAATGATCCCCGGCCTGTTCGTCATTGATGCTGGATTTCCTGCTAGATGCTCTCGGTCCTGCGGGCCGGGCGGCGACGCATCGATTCGGGCGGCTGGTTCCAGCCGAAGTAATCGGTCTCGTCGCCCTTGATCGCGAGCAGCGCCGACTGTGTCTCCGGGTAGACCGACATCACCGCTTCGATCGGAATCCAGAGCTCATCCGACGCGCCCTTCACGCCCTCGACATACATGAACCCGGCAAACTGCTTGCCGAAATCGGTGGCGCCGGGCAGCATGCCCTTCACGATGCCGAGCGGCCCGTTACCGGCATACACGGTGTACCCCGGCTGGATGTCGGCAATGGTGCCTGGCGCCCCCCGCCGCACGATCGCGTCTTCGGTCGGACGATCGTGATCGAAGATGCTGCGCCGGCCAAGCGCGACTTCGCGGTCAACCGGGCCGAGCGTGCCTTCGGGGCGAGTGTAAAGAAAAGCGAAGCCAAACAGGATCAGGCTGGCAAGCCCAAGCGCGAACCAAAGCTCGGGGCGGTCGAGACGATCGACTTCGCCAGGCACGAACAATGACAACAGCGATTCGCCGACCGTGACGATGATCACGCCCAGGATCCCAAAAAAGACGATCGGCATGATGAAGGGATCGATCAAGTGCCGCTTTATGTAGTCCATGAATCTCCTCGCCCGCTTGGGACCACCACTCCGTCCCTCAAGTTTCCGTTCTCGCGCGCAAAAAGTCCAGCCGGCATTGCCCGTGACGTGGCGCTCAGGCTCGCCGGTGATCTCGCTCCCAAACGATATCTTTCACCGTCAACGGCGGGTCGTCGCTGTCGTGGCGATCCATCCACTCCGCCCCGCGAAGTGCCGCGCGTCGGCGGCGCTGCTGGATCAGTCGCCAGCGGTACAGCAGTGGGCCGCTGATGCCGATGATCGGAATCAGGAACCAGTACCAGGTCGTGGCGACAATGAACGATATTTCGTGCGAGCTGGCCGATGTCGCTGCGTACCAGATCACGCCAAGCGTCGCGATCTTGAAGGCGAAAAGCGTCCACAGGAAGGCCCAGCCCGCCTTGTGGCCCGATTCGTCTCGTATCCGCTCCTGCTGGCGCATGGCCAGGTGCCGCTCGCCTGGGTTGGCCATGAGAGGTGACCTCCTTCACGGCATCTCATCCGTCAGGGATGGGTATGCGACTCCTGACTGGGCGAAACTCCCGCGATCTCGGAACGCAGACGTAGCTGGCGGGACTTCTGGAGGAGTGCCGCGTTGTCGCGCTCCTCCTCGCGCACGGCCCACTTCAGGAAGATCACGCTGGCGACGACCAGAAGCACCGTGTTCATGCCGACCCACATCTGCAATCCGGAGAGCTCCTGATCCGTGTTGAGGTCGATCCCCCAGGGCCGCACGGTCGCGTTGGCGTAGTGCGAATAAATCGGATCGCTGTATGTCAACATCGCGCCGATGATACCAGTCGGGATCGTCTGAAGGAAGATGTAAAGGGCCTGCAACGGTGGCGCCAGTCGCGGCCACTCGGGCACCCTGCTCATCAGGGGCCACCACATCAAGACGCCGGCGACGATGAAGCAGAGGTGCTGGATGGTGTGCCAGAACTCGCTGCGCAACGCGAGATCGTAGCCGAAGGGGAAGTGCCAGACGGCGTTGATCAGCGCGGAAAGCAGAAACGCCACGGCCGGCCGGAACAAGGTGCCGAAGAACCAGTTGGTCAACGGGTTGCGGACCAGCGGCCGGTAGACCCACGCCGGAATTCCGGCGAGCCACAGCGGCGTTGCCAGCAGGATCAACAGCAGGTGCTGGAACATGTGCGCGCTGGAGAAGAAGAAATGCGACCAGTCGTCGATCGGCGGGCCAAGCGCCACGAGCGCGGTCAGCGACCCAGTGAGGAAGAAGACGATCTCGCGCGTCGTCACCGGGCGCAGCTCGGCCCCAGGGCGCCGCCGGTTGAGCGGTCCGACCCACAGCAGGTAGAGCGCGGTCATCCCGAAGACGGCGACGGCGATCTTGGGATCGAGGAACCAGTGCGTGTAGTAGGGGCCGGTCGGCTCAGGGCCGCCGACATGAAGGGGCGGAAGGACGGGCAGGAATGACATGGTGATGCATCCATCCAGCCGCGGGACCGCGGAGGCGCCGCGCGATCGCGGCAACAGCAAGGGGCGCCTGCGAGGCGATCATACTCCCGCGCCGGCGCCCCGTGTGATACGCGCTTACTGACCGCCGAAGAAGAAATCCACCGGCTTGTGACGGATCATGATGCCGACCGCGATGTACACGGCCATCGATACGACCATGGCCGATCCGAAGACGCCGGCGAGCAGCTTCGGATCCATCTTCAGGTGCATGAAATACGCGACAACGTAGAGGAACTTCACCGCCGAGAGAATGAGCAGCGCCGGCACGAGAATTCCCTCGAACGCCGGGATGTAGTAGATCGCGACCTCGACCGCCGTCACGATCGCGAGAAAGATCGCGATCCAGACGTAGGTCCGGAGATCGGGATGGTTGTCCTCATGCTCCGCATCGAGCGCCGGCATGCTGCCTGTCTTCTGTGCCATTTCGCTACTCCCCTGTCAGGACCGAGTGGCTAGCCGAATATGCCGATCGCGCGGCTGGCCACCTCGACGACCTGGTACGCGTGCTCTTCGGTGCCCTCGCTCGTCACTTCATCGTACGGGATCAGGTAGACGAGCGTGAAGATAACGATCCAGACGATGTCAACGAAGTGCCAGTAGAGGCCCGCAACCTCGAGGGTCGTGCTGTGCCTCTGGCGCAGGCCGCCGCGAAGCGAGACAAAGAGCAGCGAGAGCAGCCAGACAACGCCGATGGCGACGTGAAAACCGTGGAAACCAGTGAGCGTGAAGAAGGTGGAGCCGTAGATGCTCGACTGCAGGGAGAGGCCTGCGTGGTAGAACTCGGTGAACTCGAAGTACTGCCCGCCGAGGAAGACTGTGCCAAGCAGGGCCGTCGCCAGGATCCAGATGCGCGAGCCGCGGATGTTGCCGCGCTGCAGCGAGCCGAGCGCGAGCACCATCGTCAGCGAGCTCATCAGGAGCACGAAGGCGCTGACAGAGGTGAACGGGATGTCGACCAGCTCGTGCGGGAACGGGCCAACGCCCATCGTCTCGGTTCGCCCTCGGTAGATCATGTAGGTCGCGATCAGCGCGCCGAAGAACATGCAGTCCGAGGCGAGGAAAAACCACATCAGCAGCTTGCGGTGATCCATCCCCAACGAGGTGGGTGGGTGGTCCGAGTGACCGTGCCCGGTGTCGTCGTGGCCCGTACCGTGGACTCCGACGCTTGGGGCTTCGACAACCTGTGCCATGCTCTCCCCTTTGTCGCCTTGCGGGCGAGTGGCCCGCTCCTGGCGCGTGGTAGCACCCGCGAGTCGATCGGTGGCGCGGCGGCTGGGTGCGTCGCCGCCGCGCTCAGTGAGTGGACTAGTCTCCGTCCGACGGCGGCTCGAGCGACCAGCCGTAGATGGCGCCGATCAAGGTGACCAGGCCGATGAAGCTGACGACCGGCATCGGAAGCGCGCCGAAGGGGATGGTCGCATGGTCAAAGAGCATGCCGATGGAGACAAGCACGAAGCCAAACGCGGCGATGATCGGGTAGTAGGACGGGTTCGGCATGTGAACATCGGCGGTGCCGTCGTCCGCGGCGGCCATGGCCGCCAGCTTTTGCTCACCGGGGTCCTCGCTCGGCACGTGCGCCTCACCGACCTCGTTGCCAGCGATGGTGACATCGACCTGGGTGTCGTGCTCCTCGATGCCGTACTTCTCGGCCCAGAGCGGGTCGCGGTGCTCAATCGTCGGAATCACGGCCCAGTTGTAATGGGGCGGCGGTGACGTCGTCGCCCACTCGAGCGTGGGGGCATCCCACGGGTTCGGGCTGGCCTTCGTCTTCGACTGGAGCCCCTTGGCGATGTTGTAGATGAAGAGCAGGACCGACGCGCCAAGCAGGTAGGCGCCGACCGTCTCAATGACGTTCCAGAACCACCAGCCACTGCCCTCGCCGTAGCTGTAGTAGCGGCGTGGCATGCCTTCGATGCCGACGAAGTGCATCGGGAAGAATGTCAGGTTGAAGCCGATGAACGTGGTCCAGAAGTTGATCTTGCCGAGCTTCTCGTCCATGAAGCGGCCGGTCACCTTCGGGAACCAGTAGTAGATGCCGGCCATCAGGCCGAAGACGGAGCCACCGAAGAGCACGTAGTGGAAGTGCGCGATGACGAAGTAGCTGTCGTTCTGGTGGGAATCGACCGGCACCACGGCGTGCATGACGCCGGATAGCCCGCCGATGACGAATTGGGAGACAAAGCCGACGGCAAAGAGCATCGCCGTGGTGAATCTCAATTGACCCAGCCACATCGTGCCGACCCAGTTGAAGATCTTCACCCCGGTCGGGATCGCGATCAGCATCGTGGTGGCGCCGAAGACCGAGTTCGCCGTGGGGCCAAGCCCGGTGGTGAACATGTGGTGCGCCCACACGCCGAAGCCGAGGAAGGCGATCGCACAGGTGGCGTAGACCATCACGGCATAACCGAACAGCGGCTTGCGGGAGAAGGTCGGGATGATCTCCGACACGATACCGAATGCGGGCAGGATCATGATGTACACCTCTGGGTGCCCGAAGACCCAGAAGAGGTGTTGCCAAAGCATCGGATCACCGCCGGCGGCCGGCTCGAAGAAGCCAGTGCCGGTGTAGCGGTCCATCGAGAGCAGGAAGAGCGCGATCGTGATCGCCGGGAACGCCATGAAGATGAGGATGGCGGTGATCAGCGTGGTCCAGGTGAACAGCGGCATGCGCATCAGGGTCATCCCCGGGGCGCGCATGTTGAGAATGGTGACGGTGAAGTTGAGTGCACCGGCCACCGAGCTGACGCCGAGCACCTGCAGGCCGAGCATCCAGAAATCGACCGCGCGGGTTGGGTTCCAGGCGTTCGAGGTCAGCGGCGCGTAGCCGTACCAGCCCTGGTTGGGAGCCTCACCGAAGAACCAGCTGGCATTCAGCAGCAGCGCGCCGAAGAGGAAGACCCAGAAGCTGAACGCGTTCAGCCGAGGGAAGGCGACGTCGCGCGCGCCAATCTGGAGCGGCATCACATAGTTGAAGAACGCGACACTCAACGGCATCACCGCCAGGAAGATCATGGTGGTGCCGTGCATGGTGAACAGCTCGTTGTAGGTGTCGGGATTCACCAGGCCGTTGTCGGGCCGAATGAGCTGCGTACGGATGATCAGCGCCTCGAGCCCGCCGAGAAGCAGGAACGCGATCGACGCCACGGCATACATGATGCCGATGCGCTTGTGGTCGATCGTGGTGATCCAGCTCCAGATGCCGGTTGCTTCTTCCTTTACCGGCGGCGCGACCGTGGTGGTCTGCGACTGTGGCTGATGTGCGATGGATGCCATCTCTCGCTCCTGTTCCGGTCATCTGGGACGATGATCGGTGTTCTCCCCGGAACTCCTAATCGTTCGCGACCACCGCGACGGGGCTGGCCGCCGGGCTCGCGCCCGGGGTGGCCGCGGGTGCCGCCGCGAGGAAGTCGTCACAACCACCTGGCGGCTGCAGCGACATCATGTAATCCACCACTCGGTCCAGCTCTTCGTCGGTGAACGTATCCGGACCGATTTGATCGCCCATGTAGGTGCCTTCCTTCACGCTGTCGGGATCGTGGATCCACTGGCGCATGTTTTCGGGCGTGTTCATGAGCAGGCCAGCTGCGATCGTTTCACGGCAGGCGACATTGGTCAGGTTCGGGCCGAAGGTCCGCGGGGCTTCCATGCCGTGCAGGTTGGCGCCGCCCTCGAAGCCGTTGATGGCGTGGCAGGAGAGGCAGACGTTGAACTCCGCCGGCGCGCGAGTCACGCCGTCCGGCAGCTCGGCATCCTGGTTGGTGGTGCCGGGGTTGCCAGCGCGCATCGCGTTGATCCAGCCGTAGAACTGATCCTCCGGCATGGCGACCACACGGAATCGCATCCAGGCGTGCTGCGTGCCGCAGTACTCGGCGCACTCACCCAGATAGACCCCGGGCTCCTCGGCGGTGATGGAGAGCCTGTTCTCGTGTCCCGGGATCACGTCGAGCTTGCCCGCGAGGCGAGGCACCCAGAACGAGTGAATGACGTTGTTGGACTTGAGCTTGAAGATGACTTCCTTGCCGGCGGGAACGCGAATCTCGTTCGCGGTCACCACGCCAAGGTTTTCACCGTCGGCGGTCTCGCCGTAGATCACTTCCCACCACCACTGCTTGCCGTTGACCTCGATCACGAGGTCGCCCTCCTGGGCGGCGGCATCGTGGTCATAGAGGGTGGTGATGGTCGGGATGAGAATGATCAGCAGGACCACCGCCGGGATGACGGTCCACACAATCTCGAGGCGGGCGTTGCCGTGAATCTGCGGCGGCCGGCGGCGCGCGGTGCGCAGGCGGCGGAAGCGCAGGGCGGTGTAGACGATGGCGAACTGGACGCCGACGAAGACGATCAGCGACAGCCAGAAGACCAGCTTGTACAGCGAGTGGATATCCCTGGCTGTGGGGGATGCCGGCGACGTCGTCGAATACGGCTTGTCCACCTCGGGGCCACACGCGGCCAGGATCGTGATCGCCACGACCGCCAGTGCACCGAGAGTGAGAATCCGGCGCAACGTACTCTTGCGGCTCGCGGTCGGTGGGGAGGTCTGTGCCAGCCCGTTTTCACTCCGCCCGTTCATTCTGCCTCCCCGCACCGCGCCCGGTTCATGCAGGCGCTGCTCCCGTAGATACCCGAACGACGCATCAGGCTACCGCCCAGATGATGCGCCTGAACCTGCGTGTACTCGCCTATGCTACCCGACTTTGGAACCGGATGTGCAAATTCGAGGCACGCAGACCCGAGCACCGATGCCCATTCCGATCGTTGCACGACATAACGGCACCCCGGCCCGGCGGGACTGCCATTGGCTGCGTCCCTGCCCAGGCGCGGTTGCTGACTGAACGTATACCGACTCGTTCGCCTGCGGTCAAGGGCCGACGCGACCAGATGCCGCATCGAAGTTGCTATACTTTTCGGGAACGGCGCCGGCCCCCGCGGTCGCCCGCTCCGCTCGCCAGTGACGATCGGGGCGGTACCCGCCGATTTGATGCTGGCCGTGACGGGGTCCGGTGATGAGTGAGGTACGCGTGCGAAGTTCCCTGGTGGCATCCCGCGCGGCGGGCGTGATCATCATGTTGATCGGTCTCGGGCTGATCGTGCTGTCTTTGATCGCGGACAGCATCGGGCTCGGGGGCGGCCGTGGCTTCGGTTACCAGCAGCTGATCGTGCTCATCGTCGGCACGGCCGCCGTCCTGTTCGGCGGCGCGATCCTGCTGCAACCGCGCATCCACGACGACCGGCACGACCCACCCTATACCGACGACTCGGATACCGGTCGCCGTCGCTGACCGGCAACGGGCCGTCGCGCCCGTTGAGAGGACGCCCCGCACCCACGGATGCGGCGGCGCGCATGTGCATGCGCCGGCCACGGCGCCCGAAGGAGAACCCAGCGTCCCATGACCACCCCCGACCAGTCCGGCATCATCACCCAGCAGGAAGCCGCCGCCGTCGCCGCGATCCGCGAGGCGGCCAGCGCCGCCGGTGTCGATCCCGGCAATCGCCCGGTCGACCTGCGCCCCATGCCCTTCGCCGGCACCTGGGGCAGTGCCTCGACCATCGCCCGGGTGCTTGCCAGCGGTCTCGTGCAGGCCGAGCTGGAGGCAAGCGGCGCCCTCGAAGGGTTGAGCAAAAAGCAGGTGAAGAAGCTCGTCGGCGAGCGGGTGAATGAACGGGCCCAGGCGCTGGCCGAGGAGTTGGCCGACCACATTCGCCAGACGGGCCAGTTCAAGACGGTCGAGGCTGTCAACGGCTACATCAACATCTCGTACGATGCCGCGACGGTCGCCCGCCGGCTTCTCGGCGAGGTCCTTGACCAGGACGAGCGCTACGGTCACGCCCCCGCCGGATCCCGCCCCGGCAAAGTGATGATCGAGCACTCCCAGCTCAACACGCACAAGGCGGCCCACGTCGGCCACCTGCGCAACATCTGCCTCGGCGTCGCCATCACCAACATCACCGAGGCCGCCGGCTATCACACGATGCCGGCAACCTACATCGGCGACATCGGCCGGCACGTGATCCAGTGCCTCTGGTGCTACGAGACGTTCCACGAGGGCGAGGAGCCACGGCTGCGGGGATCGCGCGGGCGCTGGCTGGGCGACATCTACGCCGAGTCATCGGCGCGACTGGGCTACCGCAAGGACCTGCTCGGCTTCCTCAACCGGTTGATCAAGGAGGACGACGCCTTCGTCGAGGCGATCGACCGGATGCTCAAGCAGCTGTGGGAGACGCACAAGGAAGGTGAGGATATCGCCTACCTGATGGGCTGCGTCACCACCCGCAACGAGATCGACGCCACCCGCTTTATCGACCAGCAGGCGATGGTCCGGTTCTGGCCGATCGTCGGCGCGCAGCTCCAGGCCGAACGCGACGCACCCGCGCCGGAGCCCGCTGCGGACGCCGATCCGGAAGCGACCGCCGGTCACATGACCGCCGACGAGCGGCTGGCCGAGTGGGCGCGCCTCGACGAGCACATCGACTGGTGGCCCCACGTCGATGATTGGGAGCAGGAGGTCAAGAACACCTTCCAGCGCTGGGAGACGAAGGAGCCGACATTCGTCGCGCTCTGGGAGAAGACGCGCGAGTGGAGCCTGATCGAGCTGCGCGAGATTTTCGACGAGTTCGGCGCCACCTTCGACGAGTGGTTCTACGAGAGCCAGGTCGAGGACGCCGGCCGCGAGATCGTGAAGGATCTCCTGGAGCAGGGCATCGCGGAGATCAGCGAGGGCCTGCCCGTCGTCAAGATCGACGAGAAGCTGGGGCTCGAGCAGGAGACCTACCGGACGATGCCGATCCTCCGCTCGGATGGCACCACGCTCTACAGCACGAAGGACCTCGCGCTGACGCGGATGAAGTTCGTCGACTACGGCGTCGATACCGCCGTCTGGGTGGTCGATGTGCGGCAATCGCTCTACTTCGACCAGATCGTCAAGATCCTCGAGCTCTCCGGGTTCGAGCAGGCGGCCAACGCGGTCCACCTCGGCTACGAGTTCGTGACCCTGCCGAGCGGTGCGATCTCGTCGCGCAAGGGCAACGCGCCCATGCTGGAGGATGTCCGCAACGCGGTGCTGGAGCGCGCCGTGGCGGTGATCGAGGAGAAGAACCCAACCCTCGACGCCGAGATGCGGCAAAAGGTGGCGTGGCAGGTCGGCATCGGCGCGATCAAGTACACGATGCTGGCACGCGACGGCAACAAGGTGATCCTGTTCGACCCGGAGGAGGCGCTGAGCTTCGATGGGCACGCCGCGCCATACATCCAGTACGCACACGCGCGGGCCTGCCGCATCCTCGAGCACGCCGGCATCTCGGAAGCCGATGCGCGCACCGGTGTAGAATCGATCGAGCTGCCCGCGCCGGCACCCGAAGAGCTGACCCTGCTGCAAACCCTGGCCGAGTTCCCGGGTGTGGTGCAGCGCGCGGCCACCGAGTACCGCCCGCTCTACCTGACGAACTACGTCTACGAGCTGGCGAAGACGTTCAACGACTTCTATCACGCCTGCCCGGTGCTGAAGTCGGAGGAACCCGTGAAGACCGCACGGCTCACCCTGGTCGCCGCCACACGCGTGACGCTTCGCAACGGCCTGGCCCTGCTGGGCATCGATGCGCCCGTCGAGATGTAGCGAACCATGACTCGGAACAATCCAAACCGCCTTCAGGAGGCGCCGATCGCCCCGATCGTCGCGCCGATGTGGCTCGGCGCGGAGCGCCGCGGGGCAGACCTCGGCGCGGCCGCCCTCTGGCGCGCCTTCCATCATCGCTGGGCAACCGCCGACCCCCGCCAGCGGGACCGCCTCGGCGAACCGGTGACGATTACCTGCCCGGAACCGGACGGCGTCGATCGCCAGCTTCACCAACGAAACCTTGCCTTCCGGGAGCCGATCCTCGCCGCCGCTCGGTCGGTCGCGACCGCCGCGCACAAGGCGATCGGCGACGGCGCGCTGGCGCTGACGCTCGGCGGCGACCACGCGCTGGCCTTCGGCACGATCGCAGGGGCCGCGAGCGCGACCGAACGGCTCGGGCTGATCTGGCTCGACACCCACCCGGACCTCAATACCCCGGCCACCAGCCCGAGCGGGCACATGCACGGCATGCCACTGGGAACCGCGATCGGGCTCGATGACCGCGCGCTCCCCGAGCTCGACGAGGTGGCCGGAGGACCTATGCTCGACTCCGGCGACATCGTGATGCTCGGCGTCCGGGATATCGATGCCGGCGAGCGCCGGGTGATCCTGGATCGCGGCATCTGGGCGCTGTCGATGGAGGAATGGACCGACATCGGCATCGTGGCCGGGCTCGATCGGGCGCTGGCGCACCTGGCGAGTCGGGGCGTGACAGCGGTGCATATCTCGTTCGACCTGGACGTGCTCGACCCGACCGTGCTGCCGGGAACGGGCACGAGGGCGCCGGGCGGGTTGACCTATCGGGAGGCGTCGCAGGTGTTGCGCCGACTCCACGCGTGGGACGGCCCGGTCGTGTCGCTCGATATGGTGGAGCTCAATCCGCTGCTCGACTCAACCGGGAACAGCACCGCCGTCGCGGCCCATCTGCTCGCCACTTCCCTCGGCCTGCGCCAGCTCCCCCCGCGGGACTAGGGGTCAGGGCAGTGTCAGTCGGTGGCCCTTCGTCCGTAGACCCGGATTTGTGATATCCGGGTGGGGTCGCGCATCGCGATGGTCGATGCGTGGCGACAGATGTTCAGCGGAATGCGTCGCTCAGGATTCATCCGGGACGATCAGTGCCAGCGTGGCGGTGAATCCGTGGAGGATCGGGGCGCCGGACGGACCGGCGGGACCGATCTCGCCATTGCAGAACATGCCGGCGACCGGCGCCTCGGCCAACAGGCGCTCCACCAGCGCGGAATCGTGATGCGGCGCCCGGAACATGGCCTGACCGCGACCGTTGCAGGTGAACAGCAGCGCGGCGGGCGGCGCCTGGGGCAGCGTATCTCGCAAGGCCATCAGGCGACGCCGCAGCTCCTGCGTCGCCAGGGCGGGATCGCGACGCTGGAACTGCACCGTCTGACCGGGACGAGGCTTGCCGCCCACGACGATCGATCGCGTTTCCGGGTCGCTGCCGAGGATGCCGCGAACGATGAAATCGCCTCGCGCGAATTCGTCTCGATACTCATCCATCGGGAAACCGATCAACCACTCGCCCAGCGGCAGGTCGCCGGCGCCGCGGTCGGCCCCATCGGGGCAGGCAGTGTCGAGCAACACGTCGAGCGCGGGCCGGTGGCCGATTTCCAGAATCGTGTTGCGGTCGATCTTCGTGATCGTCCACGTCTCCCCCACCGGTTCGGCCCCACTGGCAATCACGGGAATCAGCCGCACCGGGCCTTCCAGCAGCAGCGCGACCCCGCCTTCGTCATAGACTTGCCCGTCGATGAACACCCAGGTCTGCCGCCGATGCTCGCTGGCTGAAGCCATGCCGCCCAGGATCGGCGTGTCCGGATAGCAGCCGCCGAGCCCGGAAATAAGCGCGCTGGAATCCATCCGATAGGGATCCGCGAGCAGGATGATGCCCCTCACCCCGGCAGGATCGACGCCGGTGGTGGCGTGCCACGTCTCCGGTTCCTCGAGCAACGGCACGGATTCCTGATGGAGCCGAACGGGCGTGGCAGTAACCCCGGGCAGCCACAGCGCGAGAGCGCTGATGCCGGGAACATCCTCATACTCGCGGCCATTGGCGAGGACACCGCTGGCGCTGCATCCCACGATAGTGGCGGCGCCGGTGCGCTGACGCAATTCGTCGAGAATGGCAGCGTAGTGCGCCTGCCAGGCATCGTTGATGAAGACGATGAGGAGATCGGGCGGCGGCTCGTGCCCAGCGGGGTCGGCCAGCTCGGCTTCGAGCAGGTCGACGGCGAGCTTTCCATCTGCGGTAGCGACCACGGCAGCGCGGGCGGAGAGGAACGGGTCGGTTCCGCGTTCCGATCGGTGATACCCGGTGTCGAGGTCATGCGCCATGAGCGTACCGCCTGTTTCGATGAATAGCCGGGCCTCCCACCACCGAGCGACTTGCTCGGGTTCGGGCACAGGCCGGGGATCGCGTAATGCCGATGCCGGATTGTATCCGGACGTCAGGAAAACGCAAGAGGGGTGCCGGCAGAGAACGGCAACGGGCCAGCAATATGCT
>CBFGRG010000011.1:0-17361 GCA_965651105.1 uncultured bacterium
CTGAGGAACCGCGGCTGGTCGCTGCTACGCAGGATGTCCGGCTTTGGTCAGGAATCCACCATCGTCGCGGTACACTTGGAACGCGTTGTGATCAGCCCAGTTCTGCGGGAGTGCGGTGCATGTTTCGGAAAATCCTGATTGCCAACCGCGGTGAGATCGCGCTGCGCGTGCTGCGTGCCTGCCGCGATCTCAACGTGCCCGCCGTGGTCGCCTACAGCGAGATCGATCGCGACTCGCTGCCCGTGCGCCTCGCCGACGAGGCAGTCTGCATCGGCCCGGCACAGGCCGCTCGCTCCTACAACAACATTCCCGCCGTCATCAGCGCGGCGCTCGTCACCGGGTGCGATGCGATCCACCCCGGCTACGGGTTCCTCGCTGAAAACGCCTACCTCGCGGACATCTGCAAACAGGTCGGCATCACCTTCATCGGCCCGAAGCCCGAGGTGATCGAGCGGATGGGCAACAAGGCCGAAGCCCGCGCCGCGATGAAAGCCGCCGGTGTGCCGCTGTTGCCGGGGACCGAAGGTGTCATCTCCAGCACCGCCGAGGCCAGCCGGATCGCCCGGCAGATTGGATTCCCGGTGGTGATCAAGGCGGTCGCCGGCGGCGGTGGGCGCGGCATGCGCGTCGCCCGGTCCGATGCCGAGCTCGCCCGCTCGGTTTCCGTCGCGCAGGCCGAAGCAGAAGCCGCATTCGGCAACGGCGACGTCTACATCGAGCGCTATCTCGAAAAACCGCGCCACGTCGAGGTGCAGGTGATCGGCGACAACCACGGCAACGTCGTCGCCGTCGGCGAGCGCGACTGCTCGCTCCAGCGACGTCACCAGAAAGTCGTCGAGGAGGCTCCCGCGCCAAACCTGCCGAAAAAGGTGCGCGACAACCTGCTCAAGATTGCCGCGAGGGGCGCGAAATCGGCCGGGTACACCAGCGTCGGGACACTCGAGTTCCTGCTCGACACCGACGGTCGCTTTTATTTCATGGAGATGAACACCCGGATCCAGGTGGAGCATCCGATCACCGAAGAAACAGCCAGGATCGACCTCGTCGCCTGGCAAATCCGCGTCGCCGCGGGCGAGAAGTTCCCGTTCAAGGAAAGCGACTTCGCGCCGCAGGGGCACTCGATCGAGTGCCGCATCACCGCCGAGGACGCGATGAATGATTTCCAGCCCTCGGTCGGCACCGTCAGCACCTACGTCGCGCCGGGCGGGCCCGGGGTGCGGGTCGACTCCCACCTTTTCGGCGGGTACACCATCCCGCCAACCTATGACTCGCTGCTCGGCAAGATCGTCACCTGGGGCAAGGACCGAGACGAGGCGATCGACCGCATGCGGCGGGCGCTCCACGAGACCGTCATCACCGGCGTCCACCAGACGGTCCCGTTCCATCGCGCGATCATGGCCGACCCGGAATTCCGCAAGGGCGATGTCCACACCGGGTTCATCCCGCAGTTCATGGAGCGTTCGATCGAGACGCTCAACCGCCACGATCGCGAGGAACGCGAAGCCGGGCAGGACGAGCGCCTCGCGAGAGGAGCCACGCGGTGACCCATCAGCAGCCCCCCACCGATGCCGCAACGACCGATATCGAGACTGCCGCCTCCACCGGGAGCGGCCCCGTGCGAGGCACGATTCGTGTCGCGCCGGCCGTCCTGATTCAACTGATCGAGCTCACCGTGGGTGACATCGACGGCGTGCAGGAGCTGCGGTCGCGACCCCGCAAGACCCGCCACATGTCGGAGCACGAGGGCAAGACCTACGACGACGGCAAGGTCCGCGTCGCCGTCCACGGGGATCGCATCGATGCCGATATTGCCGTCGCCCTGAAGCCCGGCGTTCCGGTTGCAAAGGTCACCGGCGAGATCCAGTCACACGTCGAGAAGGCTGTCGAGCGGATGCTTGGCATGACTGCGGCCTCCGTCAACATCTACATCGACACCATCGGGCCGGCCTGATCCGCAAGCCTGTCGCCCCAACCCCTGTACTCCAAAGACCGTCGCCGGCATTCCGCCGGCCAACTCGAGGTTTACCGCGTTCATGACAGACGACACTAACGACCACACGCCAAACGCCAACGGCGAGCGCGCGCCCGCGCCTCGCGGCCGTGGCAAACCAAAATCGAAACGACGCAAAGGCAAGGGATCACGTCCGATGGCCGGAAAGGGGGACGTCACCGCCACGTCCACCCGCCATCAGGCACGTACCCTCGCCTTGCAGGCGCTCTACGAATACGACCTGACTGGCCACGAGCGGGACGAGATCGGCACGCGCCTGCTCAACGACGAGGATATGCCGCCCTCGGTGCGTGATTATGCCTCCACGCTGTTTGAGGGCGTGCTGCGCGACCTCGCCGAGATCGATCCCGTCATCGCGGAGGCGGCGCCGGCGTTTCCGGTCCCCCAGCTCGCCGCGGTCGACCGCAACGTGCTGCGGATCGCCGTGTACGAACTGAAGCATCAGCGCAAGACCGTTCCGCTGCGGGTCGCCATCAACGAGGCGATCGAAATCGCCAAGAATTTCGGCGCCGAGAACTCGGGCCGCTTCGTTCATGGGGTGCTGGGCACCATTTCGCGCCAGTTCCCCGACGAGGAGCAGGCGGCTCGGTAAAGCACGATGCCCGCGATGGGCACCAGTCGTGTAGAATCCCGGTGGACAACCCGGTCGCCGGCACCACGGAAGCCCGCCGATCGGCGGTGTCGCCATGCCAAAACGGGTATGATTGACGTGTACATCGGCTGCCCCGGCCCGCCGGGAAGCCCGGTGCGGAAAATCGCAGGAACCAGGGAGGAACAGGGTTGGCTAGCAACAATACGCTCGAGCGAGTGCAGGGAATCGTCGCCGAGCGCCTCGGGGTGGAGGAGGATCAGGTCACCGAAACCGCGGCGTTCATCGAGGACCTGAATGCGGACTCTCTCGACCTCGTCGAGGTCATCATGGCGATGGAGCAGGAATTCGATCTCGAAATCAGCGATGAGGATGCCGAGAAGATCCGCACGGTCGGTGACGCGGTTTCCTACATCAACGAGCACCAGGGCGCCTGACGCACCACAGCGTGCGACCTTCGGCAGCACGGGGGAGTGCGAAGGAAGACCGCGCTCCCTTGCTCGTCCACTCCATCTGGACATCCCCGACGAACCGTGTGTCCCATTCTGGTCGTCATTCCGTCGCTGACGTTTCATGGTCGGAGCTCGCGTCAGAAAGCGCCGCTTTCGCTCGCCGGCCTGTCCACTGATACTGGCTACGAAAGGCGCATTGTTTCATGGCACGCACGATAAAGGTTCCGGCGTGGAAGTTCCAGATTCCACGGCTTCCCAAGTACGATCCCGACGAGCCTGACGTCTTCGAAGAGATGACGCTTCAGGAGCATCTCACCGAGCTCGCCAGCCGCATCAAGAAGATGGTGATCGGGATCATCGCCGGGTTCATCCTCGGCGCGATCCTCGTCGGCCCAATCCTCAACCAGATCAAGGAGGCGGCGCAGGTTGAGCAGGGTCTCGATATCCGCTCGCCGTCAGATCCGGTCATTATCTTCTTCCGGATCGCCCTCTATGTCGCGGTCGGCATCACGCTGCCGAATATCATCTACCAGATCGTCGCCTTCCTGGCACCGGGCCTGACGCGGAAAGAAAAGCGGGTCCTCTTCTCCGCGCTGCCGTTCATGTCGATTCTCTTCGTCGGCGGCGTAGCCTACGCGTACTTCTTCGCGATCCCGCGCGCGTTGGACTTCCTCTCCGACTTCCTTGGCAACTACATCGACTGGAACATCGACGCGCAGGAGACCATAAGCTTCTACCTCGCGCTGATGATGGGGCTCGGCATCGCCTTCCAGCTGCCCGTGATCATGTTCGTGCTCGCGAAGATCGGCATCGTCAGTCCGGCCAACATGCGCAAGTGGCGCAAGTTCGCCTTTCTCGGCATCGTCGTCGCGGCAGCGATCATCACCCCAACGACCGACCCGATCAACCTCGCGCTGGTTGTGTTCCCGCTCGTGATTCTCTACGAGGCAGGAATCATCATCTCCATGGTCTTCGCAAAGACCTCGCTCAGAAACGCCGGCGACGACGATGATGAAGATGCTCTCGAGCCCGCCAGGCCGATTGCGGCGAAATCCGCGAGCTCGAAGGCTCCGGCCGCCAGCGCCGCGATGCGCTCCGAATCCCCCGACGACGTTTAGCGATAACCGGCCATGTGAGCATGTAGCCCCGGGTCTTGTACCCGGGGTTCACCGCAGGTGCCAACGCGCGATTCCCGCCACCAACAACCGCTGCCGAGGTGAAGTTGACACCAACATTCGAAACTTGACGCCGGTTCGATTGCGCTTCGCGCGGGGAGGGTCCTCCCTTCCTTGGGAGGGGAGTTAGTGGGGAGGACCTTCGCTGCGCTCTGAGTGACGGCCTTGTCAGGCCGTCGGTATATGCATCACCCGCCTTCGGCTCAGGATGACATCCCTTAATGTATGTCCGATAACCACTTGCCGCCCGTCACACGATCTCCCCCGCCTCGCGCAGTGCCCCCTCGTCACGTGGCTTGACAACAATCGTCCTCTCGTTGCGATACGTCACCATGCCCGGACCCGCGCCCGAGATCTTCCGCACATGCCGCCGCTTCGCGACATCGACATCGACAGACCCGCTCTGTCGCGCCGCGCTGTACCACGCCGCCAGGGCCGCCGCCGTCTCGATGGTGTGCGGGTCTTCCTCTTCGGCGGCTGTATCCCACCGGATGATCACGTGGGATCCCGCCACGCCTCGCGCATGCAGCCAGGTATCGTCCGGGCCGCCGATTGAGAACGTGACCTGATCGTTCTGCTTGCCCGAGTGCCCGACGTAGATCAGGTGCCCGTCGGGCGTGCGGAATTGCGCCGGCGCGCTCCCCTGCCCCGACTTCGGCTTCCGCTTCTGCGGCTGGCCGCGCTGGTCGGCGGGGCGACCGCTCGGATGCGCCTCAAGATAGTCCTCGAACTCCTGCGCGAGCGTCTCCAGCGTGTTGAAGCCCTGCGAGTGCTCGACCTGCGTCGCCAGCTGATCGAGATACCGCGCTTCAGCCTCGGCCTCGCCGATCCGCTGCGGCACCTGCTCCAGGCCACGTTGCGCCTTGCGATACTGTTCGAAATACGCCTGCGCATTGGCATTTGCGTCAAGTGCCGGATCGAGCACGATCGGCTCCTCGCCCTCGACCTCAAGCACCTCCTGTCCTGGCTCGATCATCCACATCCAGGCGTAGATCGTCTCGCCGGCGTGGCGCAGCCGGTCAGCCTCCTCAGCCCGTCGCTGCTGCTCCCTGAGCGACCGCAGCCGATTGTCGAGCCGAGACCTCGCCGTATCGATCCGCGACCGCAACCGCTGCCGCATCTGGCCGTGGTCACGTGGCGCCTCGTCGCCTTCGGCTTCCAGGCTCGCTTCGACCGCTTCTGATATCGACTCCAGGCGCTGCTCATCGAGCTCGGCGGCCAAATGGGTCAACGGCACCGCCGAATATTCCACCACGGCGCCATCACGCCGGTACACGCATGGCTCCCACCCGCCGAGCACCATCGGCTCGAACATTCGGCGGAGATCGCGGGCAATGGCCGACGTATCGAGCGAGCCAGGAGCCCCGACCGGCGAATCAACGCTGCCCGTTGCCGTGTATGCGACTTCGCGCGCGATCACCGGTGACACTGCGCGAAAACCACTCACCAGCGCCTGTGCCAGCTTCCGCGTGGGCTTTGCCTCGGCCAGCACCAGCTCCACGCCCGGACCGGTCGCGCGGCGTGGATCGGGCTTGTCCGGCGCCGGCGGGGCGACATACTCAAGCTTCGGCAACACCGGTCGCACCCGGCTCATCGCGGGCGTCACGCGCTTGGCGCTCTCCATCACCAACCCGTCCTCGTCGACGAGAATGATGTTGCTGTGACGCCCCATGATCTCGATCACGAGCCTTGTGCGGACGACATCGGGTCGTCCCCAGATGTCATCCTCATCGACGTCGGCATCGTCTTCGTCCGGTCCCGCACCGCGCTTCTTCGCGGCGTCCGGCAGGCGACGCGCGATGGTCAGCTCGATCACCCGCTCCAACGGCGGCTGGGCAACATCGATGACGAAGCCACCGCGAACGTATTTGCGCAGCTGCAGGCTGAACGGTGTGACGACCGCCGCGTCGAACGACGGCAGCGAGCTCGCCAGGTAGAGGCGGGGGTTTTCGGCGTCGGCGCTGGCCACCAACGCCCGGCGGCGACCGTTGGCGTAAATCTCGG
The DNA here is from genome assembly GCA_965651105.1 of uncultured bacterium. Classification (GTDB taxonomy): domain Bacteria; phylum Chloroflexota; class Chloroflexia; order Thermomicrobiales; family UBA6265; genus JACCVC01. The sequence goes on from CBFGRG010000011.1 coordinate 6,232, forward strand.
CCGCGACCGTGAGCGGATCGACCATGCCCAGCTTCTGCACGCGCCCATCGAGCACGTGTTCGCGCAGCTCGTCCACCATCGCCGCTGTCGTCAATACGTCATACATGTGTGCATGATCCCGTCGAGTGCACGCGAAACGCCATTTCGTCGTACTATCGTGACACAATGGACCCTCGTGCTCGCCATCCGGGCGGGCATTCCCCCCTGGAAGGACCATCGGAACGTGTCGAGTCCCACCTCAGTCAGCGAGGAGCTTGCCCTGGAACGCGAGCTGCAATCCCGCTTCAAGCAAGGCGATGATCGCATTCAACGGCTGCGAAATGCCGGCGCTCCGCGCGTCTTCATCATCTCGGGGCCCTCCGGTGTGGGCAAGGACACCGTCCTTGAACAATTGCGGCTCGCCTACCCTGACGCGCAGTACGTCGTCACGGCGACCTCGCGAGCGATGCGCTCCGGCGAGCTCGAAGGCGTGCACTATCACTTCATCGAGCGGGACGAGTTCGAGAAGCAGATCGATGAAGGCGACTTCCTCGAGCACGCGATCGTCTATGACAACCTCTACGGCGTGCCGAAGCGGCCGATCGTCGAGGGCCTCGCCGCCGGCAAGCACGTGATCATCAAGGTCGATGTGCAGGGCGCCGAGACGCTGCGCGATCGCATCAGCCACCCGATTTCGATCTTCCTCGCACCGGAATCGATGCAGGCGCTGCTGGAGCGGTTGCGCGCCCGCAAGACGGACAAGATCGATGCGCTGCGGAAGCGATTCACCACCGCCAGCGACGAGCTCCAGAAGGCCGGCGAGTTCGACTACGTCGTCTTCAACGAGGCCGACCAGCTCGACCGCGCCGTCGCCCAGATCACGCACATCATCGAAGCCGAGCTCAGCCGCATCAACCCGCCCGAGGTCAAGGTCCTCTGAGGACAAACCCGAATCGTAATCGGGCGGCGGACCCTGTCGCCTGAATCCCTCTCGATCGGGTCAGACACCTGGCGACACTGGCGGCTCCGTCACGATTTCTCATCGCGCTGGACACGCCGCCAGGTCGCCGCTCCCGTCAGTCGCAGGTACAGCTTCCCCTGTTGCCTACCGCGCGTTGAGCAGGTCTGCGATCGTCTGGGCGTAGATCTTCCCCTGCGTGAACAAGTCGTCGATGTACGCCGCCTCATTGGCGCCGTGCGCATTCTCGCCCGCCGGGCCCATCCCGACGGTGTCGATCCCCGCCGCGCGGTAAAAGCGCCCGTCCGTCGCCCCCGCCCATTGCACGAAGAACTCCGGATCGTCGCCCGTAACGGTCTTCACGCTTCGCTGGAACGCCTGCACCAGCGGCGAGTCCTCCTCGGTGATGTTCGCCGGGATGTAGCTGCCGTCCGGATCGACCACCATCGTGTAGCGGAAATCCGGGTCTTCAGCAGCGATCGCATCCAGCTTCTCGCGAATCTCCTCGGCAGCGGTTTCCTTCGTCTCACCCGGGATGATGCGGCGGTCGACCGAAATCCGGCACTCGCCCGGAACGACGTTGTGCGCGACACCCCCTTCGATCAGGTTGACGCTGATCACCGGGTGCCCGATCGACGGGTGGAACTTGTCGATATCCCCCTCCAGCGCCAGCACCGCCTTCGCCGCCTTCGCGATCGCGTTGATGCCGGTCACCCGTGCCGCCGCGGTGTGCGAAGCACGCCCGTGGAAGGTGATTTCGAAGCCGACAATGCCGCGCTCGGCGTTGCGGACCTTCAGCTGGCTGCCTTCACCGATGAACACGTAATCGGGCCGGGGGATTCTCCCCGCCTCGATCTCGTCGAGCACGTGGAGCGTGCCGTACACCGCACTCGTCTCCTCATCGCTGACGATGTGCGCCATCAGGGCGCCATCGAGCTTCGCCTCGCGAAAGAGCTCGAGCATCGCCAGCATCACCCCAACGGAGCTTTTCATGTCCGACGAACCGCGCCCGTAGAGCCGCTTGCCGTCATCGGAAACGACCGGATCGAACGGATCGGTATTCCAGCTGTCCGCATCCGAGACCGGCACCGTATCGAGATGGCCGTTCATCGCGATCACCGGCCCGCTGGCCGGATCGCCAACCCAGGCGATCACATTTGGGCGCGCCGGGTCCTTCGCGGTGACGAGGTACTCGATGCCGCGACCGTCGCACCAGCCGGCCACCCACTCCATCACCGCCTTCTCGTCGCCACTGACACTTGGGATCGCGATCAGCTCGCTCGCCAGCTCGACGATTCGCTCCCGCGAGACGCGTTCCGGCCAGTTCTCACGCTTCGATGTCATGGGTTTCCCTCTCGATGATGGCCAATTGTGGCCACGCACGAAAAAACGCTGTCCCGACGATACCCGGGACAGCGCGTCGGTACCAGTTTCACCGGCAACGTCCGGTCTAGATACGTTCGAACCTCGAGACGTTGGCGACGAACACGACCGCGCCGCCGACCTCTACCTCGAAATTCTCGGGCATGTACAACAGCCCCGGCTCGAGCGCAGGCGAATACGGCACCGCGATCTGCGTGCGCCGGCGAGCGGTGCGCCGCAGGATACCGAGCACCCCCTGCACGCCCTCGTCCTCGACACCAATCATCAGGCTGGTGTTGCCTGTTCGCAGGAACGATCCTGTCGTGCTGATCTTGGTGAATCGGTACCCGGCCTCGATCAGGGCCTCGGTGACGGCGTCAGCGTCTTCGTCCTGAACGATGGCGATGATGAGTTTCATCGGCGTCGCCTCCTCAAACGGCGGCAGGTCGGGCCGCAGGTTGGCACGATGCGGGGTGGCCGGTATTCGTACGCAGCCACCCAAATTTCAGTCTCGCAAATGCGCGCGTCGCTCGCAACCACAATCGTGGGCAGAGTCTAACAGATCGTCAGGCAGTCCCGGCGGGTGCCCCGAGTACCGACGTGATCTCCTTGACCATAACGGCATGGAGCGCCGGATTGGCCGTGGTCACGCCGAGATCCATCACATCGAACGGCTCCCCCGTCAGCCCCGTCACGGTCGCGCCGGCCTCCATCAGGATCAGGCAGGCCGCCGTCTTGTCCCACGGCATCACCGGGCGCTCCCAGTAGCCATCGAGCCGGCCCGCCGCGACCCAGGCCATGTCGAGCGCGGCCGCGCCAGTACGGCGAACGCCCTGGCTGCGATCGTTGAAGTGTCGCCAAAGCCGGTTGCTCTCATCCCGCGCCGAAATGTCGTAGGGGAATCCGGTCGCGAGCAGCGAGGTGATCAGTTCGGTCCGATCGGCGACGAGGATCGCATTGTCGTTGAGGCGCGCTCCCTGCCCCCGTGCCGCGTCGAACAGCTCATCTCGCATGGGATCGTAGACGGCGCCGGCCAACAGCGTGCCATCCCGCTCCAGGCCGATCGACACGGCAAAATGCGGGAAGCGGTGGGCGAAGTTGGTGGTGCCATCCAGCGGGTCGACCACCCAGCGATATGGACTCGCCCCCGGAGGTGCGGCGCTGCTGCCCTCCTCGGCGAGGAGCTGGTGATCGGGGAACCGTGAGCGGATGGCGTCGGCAATCATCCGCTCGGACGCGTGGTCGGTGTCGGTCACCAGGTCGATCGTGCCCTTGTGATCGACGTCTCGGGGCTCGTTGAAGCGGTCGCGAATCAGCGCGCCGGCCTGCCGCGCAAGGTCGACTGCGAATTGATGTGCTTCGGTAATGAGCTTCGTCTCGTCCATGAGTCCCTCGCTCCATGTGTGCCACTTCCGCAGCAGCTCAGGCGTCCTGGTCGCTCAAAGTGTTCGCGACCACAGTGTCATCGCTCTTCGACAGGATCGGAGGGACGTGCAAGGGGAACGGGCCATTGCTGCATCGTCCCCACACTTCCTCATCCCTGCCCTGAGCTCCGCGTTTCCCCAAAAGCGAGGTTCGGGTAGGCATCGAGCGCCAATGCCGCGTCCGCCGCGAGCGGTTCGCGGTGCGCTGCCAGTCCAGCGATCATCGCCGCATTGTCGGTACAGAACGAGAAATCCGGCCACGAGACAGTCGGCCCATCCGCGCTAAACCGCTCGGCAGCCATCATCGCCAGTCGCTCGCGCAGCGGCCGGTTTGCCGCGACCCCGCCCGCGATCACAAGCGACCGCGCTCCGGTCCGCTCCAGCGCCCACACGGCCTTGGTGGCCAGCACGTCGATGATCGCTTCCTGGAACGACGCGGCGAAATCCGCGACCGGAAACCCCTCCCGAAAGCGCGGCGGCTGGTGCGGCGGGAAGACCGTACCCGGGGCCAGCTCGCGCGGCTGGTCGGGCAGCCGCCACGATTGCGCATGCCGGAGCAGCGACGTCTTCAACCCTGAAAAGCTGAAATCGAGCGAGTTATCGAGCCACGCGCGCGGGAGCGGCACCGCGGTGGAATCGCCCCGCTCCGCCTCCCGCTGGATCGCCGGGCCACCAGGGTACCCGAGCCCCAGCAACCTCGCGCCCTTGTCAAACGCCTCGCCCGCCGCGTCGTCGATCGTCTGCCCGAGCAGCCGGCCCTGCGCGTGGCTCTCCATCAGGATCAGCGCGGTATGCCCACCTGATACAAGCAGCGCCACGCTCGGGAACTCGGGTTCGATCGCATCGCCATCCGGCTGGTTGAGCCAGCTCGCGTAGACATGGGCTTCGAGATGGTTGACGGGGATCAGCGGCTTGTGCCACGCCAGCGCCAACGCCTTGGCGGTATTGACGCCGACCAGCAGCGACCCGGCCAGACCTGGCCCTTGCGTTACGGCAAGCGCGTCGAGCTGTTCGGGCTCGACGCCAGCCTCCTCGAGCGCAGTCTCGATCACCGGCGAGATGGCGGTGATCTGGCCGCGAGCTGCGAGCTCCGGCACCACACCACCGTGAGCGCGGTGCAACGCAATCTGCGACGAGATCACGTTCGAGCGGACCTCGCGTCCACCGAGGACCACCGCCGCGGCGGTCTCGTCGCAGGATGTCTCGATGCCGAGGATCACCGGCTCCGTCATTCGGCCAGCTCCAGGCCGACCCCGCCGAGGCGCCCAAGCACCGATTGACGAAGCTCGCGGAGCCGCTGCCGGTACGCAGGATCGCGCAGCGACTCCGACCACATGATGTAGGCGTCCTCGTTGTTGTCGCTGTAATACCGCGGGCGGCGGCCCTGCACGGTGAAACCGTACTTGCGGTAAAGCGACTGCGCGACGTGATTGGACACCCGCACCTCGAGCGTCACCCACGTCGCCCCGCGCTGGATCGCCTCGTCGATCAGCGTCACGAACAGAAACTCGCCCAGGCCCTCGCCCTGGCGATCCGGATCGACGCCGATGGTGGTGATGTGCGCCTCGTCGAGCAGCACCCACATCCCGGCAAACCCGAGAATGGGGAGCTTGCGCGCAAGGCCTCCACGACGCAGGAATGGCAGAAAGGGAATCCTGCCGCCGTCGTCGTCATCCTCCGGCACGCTGCGCGGGGTGGTGGTGATGGCTGTGACTGTGGGATCGTCGCGCAACACGACATAGAAGCTCTGGCGACGGTTGCGCAGCTCGCGGCGATAGGCAGATATCGGCCAGGCGGAGGGGAAACTGCGGGTCTCAACCGCACTGACCTCCTCGATATCGCCGAGTGTCATTTCGTCGATGACGTACACGATGACTGCCTTCAACCCCAACGCGAACGCGATCCGTCGAGCGTGCTCGACACCACATCATACCGCGACATGGAGGGATCACTGCGGTACACTACACCACCGGACCGGCCGGAGTGGCGGAACGGCAGACGCAGCGGACTCAAAATCCGCCGAGGGCAACCTCGTGGGGGTTCGAATCCCCCTTCCGGCACCGAATCAGGGCAATAGAGACACACGCGAGCGGCCGGCATATTGCCGGCCCTCTTGTCGTGCTACCCGAACCACATTTCCGGCAGGAACACCAGCACGCCGCCGGTCTCGCGAACGACGGACGCCAGCTCCGCGCCCGACCACGGCCGGATCGGGCTGTCGGGCGCCGGCGAGCTGAAGGCCTCGAAGCCGAGGTCGCGGAACATCAGCTCGCTCCGGAACAGGTGAAAACCGTCGCTGACGACCAGCACGCTGGATTCGTCCGGCGGCACCACCTCGGCCACCGCCTCGATGCTGCCCTGTGTCGACCGGCCAACCGTCTCCATGCGGATCGCATCCTCCGGGACACCTCGGTCGATGAGCCACTGCTGCGCCGTTTCGGCCTCGGTGTACACGTCCCCCGGCTGCTTGCCGCCCGTGGCAATGATCGTTGGCGCCAATCCTTCGTTGTAGAGCGTCAACGCATGTTCCAGCCGCGCCTCGAACACCGGGGAGGGCCGACCGTTGTACTGCGCGGCGCCCATCACCACGATCGCGTCGACCGGGCGCGCCTCGTCTGCACGCGCCTGCATGATCACCAGCGCGGCAGTTCCGAACACGAGGCCCCCGGCTATCACAAGGGTGGTAAGCACGAGCGCGGTGGTCCATCGGAGGGCACGTCGCCGGCGGGTACGCGCCGGCACGACCGTCCGCGGGGCGGCGACAGCCTGGTGGGATGGCATAGATGGACGCATGGAGGGGAGCGGCTGTGTGTCGCCCGAATCAATCATGCCGCGAAGCATGACACCCACGGGCCTCACCGCGCAACGTGAGCAGGCTCGGCGAAATTCCAGCCGGTGGGCCTGTCAGGCTATGCGTCCGGCTGTTCCGACGCAGCCTCCGGCTCCTCGCGGGGCGGCCGGCCGAGCTTGCCCTCGGAGATGAGGATCCCGAGTACATCGTTGATAATCCGCGACGCCAGCACCGAGGTGATATCCGAGTGATCGTACGGCGGCGAGACCTCGACGATCTCCATCCCCGCGACACCCTCCCGGCAAAGCAGGCGCAGCATCGCCAGCGCTTCTCGCGGCAGCAATCCCCCTGCCTCCGGCGTGCCGGTACCCGGCGCGAAGGCAGGGTCGATCGAGTCGATGTCGAACGACAGGAAGACCGCGTCCGCGTCCTTCCAGGCGAGCTCCAGCGCCAGCTCGCAGGTTCGTTCCAGCCCGTAGCGGTCGATGTCGGTCAGTGTGATGCACGACGCCTGCCGCTCGCGCGAGACCTTGACGCCACTGCGGTTACCAAGCCACCCGCCAATGCCGATCTGCACGAGGTTGCTGGCCGGCGCGTTCGGGATGTTCGTCGCGTGAAAGAACGGTGTGCCGTGCATGCGCTCATCGATGTTGTACTCGCTGATGTCGCTGTGCCGGTCAAAGTGGATGATGCCGATGTTGCCATCGATGTACGGCGACATCGCCCGGATGTCCGGGTAGCCGATCGAGTGATCGCCACCGAGCACCACCGGAAAAACCGCGTGCTCGTGCAGATAGGCGACCGCCTTGTCGATCTGGTCGAAGCTCTTCTCGATGTTCGCCGGGATCACGTTGATATCGCCGACGTCCACCATGTCGAGCGACTCGTAGAGATCGATCCCCCACTCGACGTTGTAGCCGGACGACAGCGCCGACGCGGTGCGGATGGCCTGCGGCCCGAACCGTGTACCGGGCCGAAAGGTGGTGCCGGCATCGAGTGGCGCGCCGATGAAGGCAACATCGGGACTACCCAGCTCGCGCATGTCCTGCTGGAACGGAACGTTGAGGTAGGTGCCGTGGCTGGACCAGGTCCGGAACGAGCGATTGAACAGCGGGATCGACCGATCCTTCACGCTCAACGCCGAGGGCAAACCGCACTCCAGCGCGTACTGGGTGCGCTCTTTCTGCGCACGCTCTGGTATGTACTGCTCCGCCTCGGTCATATCGTTGCCGTGGAGCTGGTCACGCCGCAGCTTGTTGTCCATGGTTGCCCCTCAACCCTCGTAGCGGCGACTTGACCGCGCACCCGACGCTCCGGCAAACCACGCCGAAGCGGTCCATGTCGCCCCTTGTCATCTGGGTAACGTCGCGTGTGCCGGGAGGCCACTGCCGGCGCAGAAACGTGATACGGCCGAACGATGGAGGCGCCGGCAGCAGGTTCCCTACGACACTACGACGCCGTCTGGCGCACCGCCACGCGGATCGCGTCGACCGCCTCCGGATTCTCCAGCGCGCTGGTATCGCCGGGATCGTCACCGATCCATGCCGCCCGGATCATTCGCCGCATGATCTTCGCGTTGCGTGTCTTCGGCAGCGCCTCCACACACACCACGTGCTCGGGCCGGAACGAATGACCGAGTCGCTCGGCCACCGATTCCCGAATCGTCGCGTGCAGTGCATCGGAATCCGCGATTCCCGGACGCAACACCGCGACGACGGCGATCACACTGCCCTTGACCGAGTGAGGTATCGCGATCGCCGCCGCTTCACGCGCGCTGCCCTCGGCAACGACCGCGCTCTCGATCTCGGCCGGGCCAACACGCTTGCCGGCGATTTTCATCGTGTCGTCGGACCGCCCCCGAATGTACCAGAACCCATCGGCATCGACCTCGGCCCAGTCACCATGGACCCACATGCCGGGGAAGCGGTCCCAGTACGTCGCTTCGTAGCGCTCGGGATCCCCCCAGAAGCCGTTGGTCATGCCGACCCACGGCGCGCGGATCACCAGCTCGCCCACGCCGCGGTCGATGTGGTCACCGTGCTCATCGACGATGTCCGCGACCATGCCTGGCACCGGCCCATTGAACGCACAGGCGCGTTGCGGCAGGATCGTCAGCCCGCTGACGATGCCGCCCGATGTCTCGGTGCCACCGGAATAATTGATGATCGGGCAGCGACGCTCGCCGACGACGTCGAAGTACCACCACCAGGGGTCCGGGTTCCACGTTTCGCCCGTCGACCCAAGCGCCCGCAACGACGTCCGGTCGGTCGCCGTGACCAGCTCCTCCCCCGAGGGGATCAACGCCCGGATCGCGGTCGGTGCGACGCCAAGCACCGTCACACGGTGCCGCTCGACCATCTCCCACAGGCGGCCGGGACCGGGATAGTCGGGTGTTCCCTCCAGCAACACAATCGCCGCACCCCGCATCAGCCCCCCGTAGATCAGCCACGGCCCCATCATCCAGCCGAGATCGGTCAGCCAGAAGAGTCTGTCGTCGGACTGAAGGTCGAAGCAGTAGGCGAGGTCATGCGCGGCCTTGATCGGGAAGCCAGCGTGAATATGAAGCGCACCCTTCGGGCGACCGGTGGTTCCCGACGTGTACATGATCATCACGGGAGTGTCGGCGCGGGTGTCGGCAACCGTCAGGTCGGGGTCGGCAACATCGGTGATGTCGCTCCACCATGCGTCGCGACCTTCCTGCATCTCGCAGTCGCCGCCGTCGCGGCGAACGACGACGCAGGTCCGAATTTCCGGGACCTTTGCCAGGGCGCAGTCGGCGGTTTGCTTGAGCGGCACCCGCCGGCCGCGCCGCGGGAAGCCATCGACGGTGATCAGTGCCGACGCGCCACTGTCCCGCAGGCGAGTGACGATCGCATCCTCGCCGTATCCGGAGAACAGCGGCACGCTGACCGCCTGGATCCGCGCCAGCGCGAGCATCGTCACGACCGTCTCGGGGATCATCGGCATCAGCACGCCGACAGGTTCGCCCGGCTTGATGCCAACCGACCTGAACCCTGCCGCGGCGCGCACGACGGCATCGTGAAGCTGTGCGAAGGTCAATTCTCGGGCGTCACCGTCGTCCGTTTCGGCGATGACGGCGACACGATCGCCTTCGCCTCTCGCGATCCATTGATCGGTACAGCTCTCGGCGCAATTGAACGCCCCGCCGGGAAACCATTCCGGCCATGCCGGACCCTTGTCGAGATTCCAGATACGTTCGGGTTGCTTCTGCCAGGTGAGGTCGAGATCGTCGAGCGCTTCGCGCCAGTACCACGCCGGATCGGTCGCGATGCGATCGAGCAAACCCTGAAAGGTGCCCGAGCCGGTACGATCGATCAGTCGCTGGAGCACGCTGCGCTCGAGCGTGGCCGGGTCCGGTTCCCACGCGATGCCGGTCACGGCCGATTCGGCGGTCGTCGCCAGAGTTGCTTCGTCGCTCACCCGCTCTCCCGTTCGCTGCGTCGCGGCACGCCGATTCGATGTGTCGGTGTTGTGGCATCCATTGTGCCACCCGACGCGAAGGGGTCAAGCCTCGCTGTGCGACACTGGAGACAGCATGACGACGAGGAGGCCACCATGGTCTGGCGACGGATTTTCCAACCCGAAGACGAGCCCGAATCGCAGAGCGAAGCGGAGGGTCCACCTCCGGAGCAACCGCAGCGAGCGGTGCCGCCGCACATCGCCGAACGGCTCAACCTCCAGCCGCGTCGCAGGGGATCGGCGGTCGAGCTCCGCCGCCGGCTGGCACGACTGGAGAACCAGCGCGAGCAGACGCAATTCGACATCGCTCAGGGCGAGCTCGCGCTGGAAGTCGACAATCCCTGGAAACAGCGCGTGGCCCTGCTGACCGAAACACTGGAGACGGTCGAAGCCGACCGAAAGCGCGTCGAGCAGATCGATCCGGAGCCGTTCTGGCAGGTACCACCGGTGCCGATCACCGATCCCACCATCCGGATTGAAAACGACGTCGCATCAGTGGGCTACACCGTTGGCGACGAACGCTTCACCTACGAGGAACCGCTTGACTGGGCCGAGCGCGGCCACCAGATCGCCCGGATGGAGCTCCAGCTCGTCGAGGGCCGGCCAGAAGCCGTATTGCCGGACACCGTACCCGCCGACCTGCGGGAGGCGCTGCTGGCGCACCTCGATCACTCGCTGTTCGTGTTCGCGACGGTGCTGCGCGACCGGCACCTCGACGAGGAGCCTCTCCCGGCCGGCACAACGCTCGCCGACCTGGCACGGCCGTGCCCGGACTGTGGCGGGTGGATGGATTTCAGGGGGCGCTGCCAGGCCTGCGCTCGCCGCAGGATGCGGTTGCAGGAGCTGTTTCAGGAACGAAGCCGGTTGCTCAACGAGCGGGCGGCCGAGATCGAGGAGCAGCACCGGATCGCCGAGCGCCTGCCGCTGGCTCGCAAGCAGCTGCGCGACATCGAGTTCCAGATCAGCGAGCTTAAACAGAAGGTCGCCGACACCGATGAGTCGGAAAGCTGACGTCGTTCCAGACGGCAACCGACACGGGAGTCATCGACCGTAGGCGCGGACTTTGAAATCTCATCTTTGCCCACATCGTTCACGACACCTGGGTCCCCCATGATGCGGGGGCAAGGCCCATGGCA
>CBFGRG010000012.1:0-16851 GCA_965651105.1 uncultured bacterium
TACTACTGGAGTATGGTGTGTCCGTCTATCTCTCTAGCGGCGGCGGAAACGGCCAAGAATGAACGCGGCAACGGCTGTTCCGCCGGCGATCAGCACGTCGCCAAGGGGGTAGTAGGGGCGTGGATTCGACGCTGACTCGGGTGGCTGGTAGCGGTGCATCCGAATCCAGAGGCTGATCGTCTCACGCATCGCCCGCAGGATCACCTTGAGGTCGCCGCCCGTCGCCTGGCCGGCCACGCGCGGATGATGCGGAACGCCGACCTGCACCAGGGTCGCCCCCTGACGGCGCAACTTCGACTGAATCTCGGCGTTGATCAGCGCACCAGAGGTCGTCAGCTGCAAGCTGCGAATCTGGTTGCCCCGGAAGATCTTGAATGCGCAGTCGAGATCGCGCAGGTGGACGCCGAAGAGGATGCGGACGGCGAGGTTGAAGATCTCGGCGTTGACGCGGCGGTGAATGGGGTCGGACCGCTCCATTCGAAAGCCGGCGACGATGTCGAAGAGGTCGACGAACGGCGCCAGCAACCGGATGTCGCGAATATCGAACTGCCGGTCGGCGTCCATGAACATCACGAAGTCGCCGGTCGAGGCGTCAAAGCCGGAACGCAGCGCGGCTCCGTATCCCTGATTCGTGGCGTGATGCACCGATCGCACGCGAGGGTCTCCGCGGTGAAGGTCGTCGATGATCGCGCCGGTTCGATCACGGCTGCCATCGTTGACGACAATGATCTCGAACTCGGGCGCGTAGTCGGGCAGGGTCGCCAACGCATCGCGGACCACGATGCGAATATTGTCCTCCTCGTTGTGCGCGGGAAGGACGAGGCTCAACTTGCCGGGAACCTGGTAGTCCGTGCTGGACTTCTTCATGAACATCTCCCGCCGCAGTGCCATCGTCGAGGTGGCAGGCCACAGGGGCGGCACTTCGGGTCGGTTTCGAAGTCGAAATCAGGCGTCGAAGGTGACGACCACGTTGCCAAAGGCGATCTCGTCACCGGGCTGGATTCTCGCCTGGCCACGCACCTGGCGGCCGTTGACGAAGGTGCCGTTGGTGCTGCCGAGGTCTCGTACCAGCCAACCGTCGCCCTCACGGGCGATCTCGGCATGCGATGAGGAAGTGTAGCTGTCGTCGATGACGACCGTGTTGTCGCTCGCGCGGCCCAGGGTCGAGTAGATCGAGAGCGGGATGTGCTCGCCCGGCTCCATCGACGATTCGGCGGGATCGATCACTGTCAGCGACGCTGTCAGTGGCCGGGCTGCAGCCTGCTGCTCTTCGACACCGATAGCGCGGCCAATCGTGACCAGCTCTCGCAGCGATACCCTGGCGATCTGGTAGAGAAACACGTACACCAGCCCGATGAACGCGATACGCAATAGCAGCATCACCCATTCGAAGGTGAGAAATGTGCTTCCCAGGTCAGGCATGGTTGCGGTTTCCGGCGGTGTGCGGTGGCGTCGGGGTCATGATGTGGTGAATCGCAGTGCCTGCATGCCGACCAGGACCTCGTCGCCGTTGCGAAGGGTGGCGCGGCGGACGGGTTCGCCGTTGACCCTGGTGCCGTTGGTGCTGTCGAGATCGGTGATGTCGACGCGCCCTCCCGACCGGTCGATTCGAAGATGCTTGCGTGATACGTCGCTGGCATCGATGTGGATGTCAGCATCGGTGGCGCGGCCAAGAATAGATCTGCCTTCGGGAATCGAGAACGACGTCCCGGCGTCGTCGCCAGTCAGTAGTCTCAACGCGCATGAGCCCGTCGACGCGACCTGATAGATCTCGGTCTGGTTCGTGGCTGGTCGGCGGCTGCGAGCGGGCGCCTGCGATCGGCCGATGTCGGTGATCGATGCAGAGACGATCGGCCGCCGACGACGGGCGCGATCGCTTTCCCTGATCTCAACCTTGATGCGGTCGAGCAGGGTGCCGTTGTGCGTGTCGGCGCGTTCGGCGAGCCAGGATTCGAGGCGGCGAACCAGCGATGCCTGGTAGTCCGCGATCGTGGCGAAATCGTCCGGGCCGAGTTCGACGACATAGGCGTTGGGCATGATGTTGGCGCCGGAGGCGCGCCGGCGGTTATCAAGCATCGCGCGTTCGAGATGGCGCTCGATCTCGGCCGGCTGGATGTCCTGACGGAACAGGGAGTCGACCGGGCTTTGAATCACCCGTTCGATGGATCGTTCCAGAAAGTCGAGCAGCTTCACGTAACACGAGTCCTTCGTCGTCATGAGGGCGGCGGGTCGTGCCACCGGTGGCGGTATTCCCTCCCTGGAGGATACTGTACCCGACCGAGTCGTTCGGCATTCCGCCGAACCAGGGCACCGCGAGGAGAGCATACAGGCCATGAGCCAGACACCGATAATTGGCCCGTCCGTCCTTTCGGCGGATTTCCTGCATTACGGCGATTCACTCGCGAATGCTGAGGCGGGTGGCGCGGACTACATCCACTTCGACGTGATGGATGGCGCGTTCGTTCCGAACATCTCGATCGGCTTTCCTGTGCTGGAGGCGACCCTGCGCGGCACCTCGCTACCGATCGATTGTCACCTCATGATCGAGAATCCGGACTACTGGGCGCCGAAGTTCGCGGAGAAGGGTGTGGCACAGGTCACGTTCCAGGCTGAGGCGACATACCATGCGCACCGCGTCATCACCGACATCAATGCGTATGGTGTCGGAGCCGGGATCGCCATCAACCCGGCGACGCCGCTCGCTTCGGTCGAGGAAATGATCCCGTTTCTGACGAACCTCCTGGTGCTGACGATCAACCCCGGATTCGGCGGGCAGGCGATGATCCCTGAAATGCGGGAGAAGATTCGTCGTGCCCGGACGATGATCGACAACCTCAACCCGGCATGCCGGCTCCAGGTCGATGGTGGTGTCGATCGGGAGACCGTCCGATCGCTCTGGATGGCGGGGGCGGACAGCTTTGTCGCCGGCAGCGCGATTTTCAACGAAAAGGCGACGGTGGAAGAGAACATCCGGGCGCTGCGCAACCAGATGGTCGACTGAAACGTCACCCGGGGCACCTGTACGGAGAGACGAGCCCCGTGTATGGACCGAGAGAACCCGCGTCACGCTCGATGGCGCCGGTCGACCGTCGCGATCTGCGAGCGACTACTCGCGGTTTCGGTACAGCATCCAGCCGGGAATCACGGCGATCGCGGCCAGCAGCGCCGCCGCGAGGAAGGTCTCCTGCACCACCTGGACGCCGAGCGGAATCGCCTTGTCGATGATGTATTCCTGCTGGCGAAGCAGGAACGCCGCCGTCGATTCACCTTCGTCCTGCGCGAGTGGCTCGAGCCGGCCCGTCAGGACCTGGAGTCGCTGTACACCCAGTGATGTCAGCACCGAGACGCCGATCGTCATGCCCAGCAAGCGCGCCACGAGCAAGGTCGAGGCTGCCGCTCCGCGTTCGTCCGAGTTGGCGCGGTCCAGCGCGGTCGAGCTCAACGGCGTCAGGGCGAGTCCGATGCCGGCCCCCGCGATGGCGAGTCCGACTGCCATCCATTCGTAGTTCGCCGCGTCGAGCAGCGGATAGATCACCACGTTGCCCGCAACCGTGATGGTCAGGCCGGCGAGCACGAGCGTGCCGGCGGGATAGCGCTCCATCAGCACCCCGCTGACGATCGACAAGATCGCAATCGCGATCGTGAACGGCGCCAGCAGCAGCGCGCTGCGTGTGGCGGTGTCGGCGCTCGTCTCGATCAGCGCCACGATGACCGGCACCATCACCATCCCGGTCATCAGGGCGGTCCCAAGCAGGAAGTTCGCCCAGAGCGAGGCGCGATATTCCGGTATTCTCAGCAGCCGTCGCGGCACGAACGGATCGCGATGCCTGTGGATCCAGAACCCCAACGCGATAGTCGCGATGGCGGCGATGCCGAGCAGCCACGGAATGTAATCCCCGAGCGGATTCGGCGTGCCGCCGAACGCGCGCAGCCCCCGTCCCGCCGTCGCACCGATTTCGCCGCCCGATGCCAGTCCGAGGTTGAGCGCGAGCAGCACCAGCGCCAGCAGGACGAAACCGACCGGATCGATTCGGTGGATCGTCGACAGCAATGGTCGCGTGCTGAGCTGTCTGGTCCGTTCGAGCTTGCCGAGCTCGTTCCAGGCAAGCACGGCCAGCACAACCGCGAGCGGGATGTTGATCCAGAAGACAACGCGCCACGGCTCGTTCAGCCCGGAGAGCCAGCTCACGACAATGGCGCCATACGCCGGACCCGACACCCAACCGAAGGTGTCCGCGGCACCGACCGCGCCAATGGCGCGGTGTCGGGCGTCACTCTCGAACATGGAGACCGCAGCCGCGAGCCCGATTGGCAGCAACGCGCCGCCGCCGAACCCCTGGATGGCACGAGCTACGATGAGGTGCTGGAGCGAGTCGGAGGTGGCGCACCACCAGGACCCGGCGGCGAAAATCGCCAGCGCGGCGATGTAGACGTTGCGCGCGCCGAGAAAATCCGAGAGGCGACCGAAGAGCGGGATCGAGACGATATAGGCGATGAGGTAGGCGTTGACGACCCAGATGTAGCGATCGATGTCGGCGCTGTTGATGCCGAGATCCCCGATCATGCGCGGCAGAATGGTTGCGACGACGGTCAGGTCGATCGCGCCGAAGAACACCGCCGCAAGGACGACGATGAACGCGGGTTGTCGCCCGATCGATCGTGAGCCTGGTTCGGCCATCAGTCTTCGACGTCCGGAGCCTCGATCTCGATGTCGCTGTCGTGGTCCGTCAGCGTCATCGTCCAGGTCGCCGGGTTGTCCTTGCCCTCGATGTCCGGCTCCTTGATCTCGATGCGGAGGATATTGGCGTTTTCTTCGTCGATCCAGACCGTCACCCCGATCTCGTCGCCTTTGATCACCCCGGAGGTGAGCGGATCGATCGTCTCTTCATCGACGGTGCCGGAAATCTTCAAGGCGTCGCGGCCGCCCACGCTTTCGCTGCCCTCGATGGTCGGGTTCTGGAGTCGGCCGGCAACCGGCCCAAGGCCATTCTGGTTGTCAAAAAGCACTGCCGGGTTGTAGCCGAACTCCTCCGGCGCCGGTCCCCACTTGCCGGTCAGGAGGTCGGTCGTCCACGCCTCGTCGCCGATGGTGATCATACGGATGGATACGTTCTGGCTGCCGAGTACATTGACCTGGAACTCGACATCGACCATGTCGGGTCGTGCGAGGTCGCCGCGGGCAGCGATCAGGCGCATCGTGTCGGAGTCGTCGATATACGAGTCGCCATCGACCTCCAGCTCGAACTTCATCGTTTCGGTGTCGCTCAGCCGGTCGCTGGCCTGTGCGAGAATCGCGCTGGCATCCTCGTCGGTGGTGGAGTCGTCGGCGAGCAGCTCGTGCGACGCACCCAGTGAGCCGAGAAGGGCGAAGAGGACGACGAAGATCAGGCGGACCGAGCGGTAGAGATGCATGGGATTCCCGTCGGTGAGCGTGGCGCGCACGCGCGGTCAAACTGGCTGGTAGTCTATCATCGGGTCGTCACAATACTGCGTCGCGGCGCGGCCGCGGCGGTGAGGTCCGACGACCGGGACAGCGGAGGAAACACGTGGTACTGACCGAACAACGGCCGGTCGACGTCGTGGTCGGCAGCGCGACTCGCGTCGGCGGGCGTGACCATCAGGAAGACGCGGTGCTGGCGAAGCCGATCGGCGATCGTGGCGACGCCTGGCTGCTGGCTGTGGCCGACGGCATGGGCGGCCATGAGGGTGGTGACATCGCCAGCCGACTGGCGATCGAGGCGCTGGGCGCGCACTTCTCGGGCCCGATGCCTGACGATATCGCGCTCGAGCTCAAACGTGCATATCGCGAAGCCAACGATCGTATATGGGCCGAAGGCGGCTCCGACGTGGCCGGGCATATGGGCACGACGCTGGTGTCGGCGGTGGTCAATGGCGCCTATCTCACCATCGCGAACGTTGGCGACAGCCGTGCCTATCTTGTTCGTGGCAGCCAGGTCCAGCAGTTGACGAAAGATCACTCGCTGGTTGCCGAGCAGGTGGAGCACGGCGAGCTGGCGGCGGGCAGCGAGCGCAAGAGTCCGCAGCGCAATGTCCTCACCGCCGCCGTTGGCACGACGGAGCGGCTGGATCGCAGGTTGCCGGAGATTTACGAGCTGACGCTGCTCCCCGAGGACCGGCTACTGCTGTGCTCGGATGGCTTCTACGACGTGATCGAGCAGCGAGAGTATGCCGCGCAGCTTGCGGGCGATAATCCTGACACGATTTCGATGTCGTTGACATCGCTGGCGGAGCAGCGCGGAACGACGGACAACGTCTCGGCCGTCGTCCTGGTGGCGAAGCCCTCGCGGGCGACGTCGCAGCGGCGGGAGCTCGAATCGACGATCGCCGAGCAGAAGTCGCAGGGCAGCCCGATCCTGATCTTCGTTGTCATCATTGTGGTGGTGCTTGCGATCGCGGCCGCTGGCTTCTACTACTTCATCTGGTAGCCCGTCCATGCCCGTTGTCGATGCCCATGTCCACCTCTTCCCGCCAGATGTCATCACCTGCCGCGATGACTACTGCGCGCGCGATGACTGGTTTGGCGTGACGCACTCGACATTTCCGATCGAGCGGTTCCCGCAGGTGGAGACGCTGCTGGCGAGCATGGATATGGCCGGGGTCGATGTGGCGGTAGTTGCGGCGTGGCCGTGGCGTGACCAGGGTATCTGTCGCCTGCACAATGACTTCCTGGCCGAGATCTGTGCCCGCGAGCCCCGGCTGGCCTGGCTTGGCATCGTGAATCCGGGGCAACCAGGCGCCGTCGAGGAGCTGGAGCGGGCGAGGCGACTCGGCGCATCCGGCATCGGCGAGCTCAACGCCGACGCGCAGGGCTTTGCCTGGGAGGACGAAGGCGCGTTGCGCGAGGTGGCCGAGATTGCGACCACGCTCGATTTTCCGCTGATGGCCCACGTCTCGGAGCCGGTCGGCCACGACTATCCGGGCAAGGGTACGGCGACCCCGCCACGAATCCTGGCATTCGTCGAGCAGCATCCCGACCTACGGCTGGTCGCGGCGCACTGGGGCGGAGGGCTGCCCTTTTACGAGTTGATGCCGGAGGTTGGGCTGGCCATGCGGAACGTGTCCTACGATTCGGCGGCATCGACATATTTGTACCGACACGACATCTTCGATGTCGTGACCCGAATCGTCGGGCCCGAGCGAGTCCTCTGGGGCTCGGACTACCCGGTGCTCGGTCAGAGGCGGTTCCTCCAGAAGGCCCGGGAGGCCTTGCCGGAGGTGATGGTCGAGCCGGTTCTTGGCGGCAATGCGGCGCGGGTCTACGGCCTGCGCGTACCGGAGGTGGCATCGTGATAGCCGGTCTGGTCGGGCGAGTTGCCCGGGTGGAGCGCGACGCGATCGTGCTCGAGGTGAGCGGTGTCCTCTACCGCGTGTTCGCGCCAATCGGCGTGATTCAGGGTGAGGGGGTCGAGGTCGGCCGGGAGATCGAGCTTGAGACTCATCTCGTGGTGCGTGAAGACGCGCTGACGCTCTACGGATTTCGCTCCGTGAGTGATCTGGACTGGTTTCGGACACTGATGACCGTCAGCGGCGTTGGGCCGCGCGTGGCTCTCGCGATGATGTCGCGTTTCAGCGGAGACGAGCTCGCCGGAATCGTCCATCGCGAGGACGCGACGATGCTGGCGACCGTGCCGGGGATCGGCAAGAAGACCGCGTCGCGGATTCTCCTCGAGCTGCGCGGCAAGGTTCCGGAGCCAGTCGGTGAGACCGCCTCCGGCCGCGTGCGAATGCAGGATGACGACTTGATCGAGGCGCTTGAAGGCCTGGGGTACTCCCGCACCGAATCGGTTTCGGCGGCGTCCCGCGTCGATCTTTCGCCAGACGATACCCTCGAAGATCGCCTGCTGGCCGCTCTCCGGGAGCTGACGCCGTCGGGCTGACCCTTGCCTCGTAGCGGCGACACGTTCGTCTCTTGGGCTGCGCCGGGAGGGCACACAACCCTCCCTTTGGGTGCGCCGCCAACGCCTGTGCTGAGCGCAGCGAAGTTTCGCCGCTCCGAAGGTTGCGGCAACCGGTGCGATTTCAATCCCGGAAGTCGATGTCCGCGGGGAGGTCCTGGACGAATCGGGCGATGAGGTCGATCGCGCCCTGGACGTCGCTGAGGCTGACAACTTCGTTCGGGCTGTGCATGTACCGGTTCGGCAGCGAGACGAGCCCGATCGCGCTGGCGATGCCCGAGCGCCGGAACCCGTCGGCATCGGTGCCCGTGGTACGGCCGGCGGCCTGCACCGAAAACTCGACCCCGGCGCCCCTGCCGGCTTGTTGCAATGCCCGGTAGACGCGTTCGTTGATGGTCGCCCCGCGCGTCAGCACCGGTCCGCCGCCCAGATTGACGGCATTGTCGGCCTTTTTCTCCGCTCCTGGGTAATCCGTTGCGTGCGTGACATCCAGCGCGATCACGACGTCAGGCTTCATGCCATGCGCCGCGTTGATCGCGCCGATGAGCCCGATCTCCTCGCGGCTGGCGACGAGTGCCGTGACCCGGTGCGGACTCGAGTCGGCAACCGCCCGCAACACCTCTAGCGCAACGAACGACCCGATGCGGTTGTCGAGGCTGCGCGAGACGAGCAAATCCTCGGTCAACTGGAGCGGATTCACGTCGATGACGGCGGGATCGCCGATTTCTACGCGTCGCTCGGCGTCAGCCTTGTCGCTGGCTCCGATGTCGATCCAGAGGTCGCTGAGCTGCGTCACCTTGCTCCGGTCCGATGCCTTCAGCAGGTGGGCGGCCTTCTTGCCGATCACCCCCTGCACCGGACCTTCGCGGCCCGAAATTACGATGCGCTGGCCGACGACGACCTGGTCGTCCCAACCACCGATCTTGTCGATCCAGACGAAGCCGTCGTCGTCGATCCACGTCACAACGAAGCCGATCTCGTCGATGTGACCCTCGATCATCACATGCAGGTCGCCCTCGTCGCGGTTCGACGCCCACGAGTTGCCGGCAAGATCGTGGTCGACGATGGGCGCGAACGTCGCGGCTTCCTCCCGCCAGACCCTTCCGGCAGCGCCTTCGTGCCCGGAAGGGGAGGGGGTCGTCAACAGTCGCTCAAGGAACTGGATTCTCTCGGTGTCGAAGGGCATTGCCCATCCTTTCGTGTGGCCTCATCGAGCCTCGACTCTGCGGGCTATCTTGACATCTGAGGCCTGTGGCGTGTAGGTTGGCTTCAACAACCGAGCAGAGGCGCTGAACAGAACGAGTACGCACTGCAACGCGGATCACAGCGAGCCGGGCAAGGTGAGACGCCGGCGTGAAGCGAGTGCGGAATGGATCTGCGAGCCATGCTCCGAACGCCGTAGTCCGGCAAGTAGGCGGCATCGGATTCTCCACCGTTACAGGGAGCCGCGTATCGGCGCGTCGAATGACGCCGCGCCCGTACGATTGAGTGGGCGCCGACGGCGGCGTCAACGAGGGTGGCACCGCGGGCTTCAGCTCCGTCCCTTTGAGGGATGGAGTTTTTTTGTTGCCCGACGTGCCGAAGGAGTGAACAGTCATGAGCCAGACGACCGTCAGACCGACCCGCACGGCGAAGATCTCGCCGGGTATCGATGAGCTCCGACGCATCGCCGAAGAGGGCGCCAGTCGTGGCCTGCGCCGAATCCCGATCTACCAGGAGCTGCCAGCCGACCTCGAGACCCCGGTCTCGGTCTACCTCAAGTTGACCGACGGCGCGCGAGAGCCGGGCTTCCTGCTCGAATCGATCGAGGGTGGCATGCGTATCGCGCGCTACTCCTTCATCGGCAGCGATCCTGCCCACTCGATCACCTTCCGCGATGGTCGCATCGAGGGGCTGCCCGAGGATTTTCCCGGCGAGTACGATGACCCACTCGTCGCGCTCGGCGAGATTCTGGAGCACTTCCGTTCGGAAGAGGTCGGGGACCTGCCGCGCTTCACCGGTGGTGCGGTCGGCTACCTTGGCTACGAGGCGATGTCCCGTTTCGAGAAGCGTGTCGGCCGGGCCAGCGGGGCCGGACTCGGTGCGCCGGACGCGCGATACCACATCGCCGAGACGCTGGTGGTGTTCGACAACCTCGAGCGGGTGATGAAAGTCGTCAGCCACGTCGACGCTTCCGATCCGCTCGCGCTCGACGAAGCCTATGCAGCCGCGGTGACACGGATCGAGCGGCTTGTGGCGCAGCTGCGCGGTCCGATCGGGATGCCGGAGACCGCGCCGGACCTGGACGGATCGCTGAAGCCGGTGGCGGAGCGCTTCCAGCTCAACACCTCGCCGGAGCGTTACCGCGAGATCGTCGAGCGTGGCAAGCAGTACATCCACGATGGCGACATCATCCAGGTGGTGCTGTCGCAGCGGGTAGACGTGCCAACACCGGCGCACCCGTTTTCGCTTTACCGTGCCCTGCGAATGGTGAACCCCAGCCCCTACATGTTCTTCCTCGATTTCGGTGACCATCAGGTCGTTGGTGCGTCGCCGGAGCTGCTGGTGCGGCTCGAAGACGGCATCGTCACGAATCACCCGATCGCCGGAACGCGACCTCGGGGGGCGACCCCTGAGGAGGATGCCGGCAATGAGCTGGATCTGATGGCCGACGAGAAGGAGCGGGCAGAGCACATCATGCTGGTCGATCTCGGCCGCAACGATGTCGGTCGCGTCAGCAAGCCTGGTACCGTTCGGGTGCCCCAGCTCATGGAGGTTGAGCGGTTTTCGCATGTGATGCACATCGTCTCGCACGTCGAGGGCGAGATTCGGGATGAGTTCGATGGTCTCGATGCGCTGCGGGCCTGCTTCCCGGCCGGGACGGTTTCCGGCGCGCCAAAGATCCGGGCGATGGAGATCATCGCCGAGCTGGAAACCGACCAGCGGGGCGTTTACAGCGGCGCGGTAGGGTACGTCGACTTCGCCGGCGGCATGGATACCTGTATCGCGCTGCGGACGATGGTCGTTCACGATGGCATTGCCTCGCTCCAGGCCGGGGGAGGCATTGTCGCCGACAGCACGCCGGACGGCGAGTACGCCGAGAGCTTCCACAAGATGCGGGCGCTGGTCCGCGCGATCGAACGGGCCGAGGACCTCGAGCGGATCGAGGCCAACGGTGGCGCTGCGGGAGGTGCGGCATGATCTTCATGCTGGATAACTACGACTCGTTTACCTACAACCTCTACCAGGCGTTCACGCAGATCGGCGCGGAGGTCGAGGTCGTCCGCAACGACGCGATGACCGTCGATGAAGTGCTTGGCCGCATCGACGAGATCGATGGCCTCGTTGTCTCTCCGGGCCCGTGTACGCCGGATGAAGCCGGAATTTCGGTTGACCTGATCCGGCAGATGGCCGGCGTGCGGCCGGTGCTCGGGGTCTGCCTGGGGCATCAGGCGATGGCGCAGGCCTTCGGCGCGCGCATTGTTCACGCCCCGGCGTTGATGCACGGGAAGACGTCGCAGATCGAACATGACGGGCAGGGCGTGTTCGAAGGACTGCCCAACCGGTTCCCGGCGACCCGGTACCACTCATTGACGGTCGATCCGGCGACGGTCCCGGCGGTGTTCAAGGTTTCGGCAACTTCCGAAGATGGCGTCATCCAGGGGCTGCGTCATCGCGAGCTGGATGTCGAAGGGGTGCAGTTCCACCCCGAGTCGATCCTGACGACGTCCGGACCCGACCTGCTTCGCAATTTCGTCACACGCATCGGACTGGCGCAGGAGACCGAGGAGCCGGTCAAGGTGCTGGGGTATTGAGCAGGACACGGACTGCACGGGGGTGATCCCTGCGGGCGACGCCCGTCGATGATCTCCTGCAGCAGAGGCAGACAAGGCAACACATCATGATCGAGATCAAGACCGTCATCCAGAAGGTTGTCGAAGGCGAAACGCTCAGCCGTGAGGAAGCGGCGCTGACGATGGATGCCGTCATGACCGGCGAGGTCACCGGCGCGCAGCTCGGTGCGCTGGTCACCGCCCTGCGGATTCGGGGCGAGACAATCGAGGAGATCACCGGATTCGCCTCCACCATGCGCGAGCACGCGCTCTCGGTCGACGTCGACAGCGACGACACGCCGCTGCTGGACACCTGCGGCACCGGCGGCGACCACTCCAACTCCTTCAACATCTCGACAACCGCAACCTTCGCCATCGCCGCGTCGGGCGTCCGCATCGCCAAGCACGGCAATCGCGCCGCCAGCAGCCGCTGCGGGTCGGCCGACTTGCTCGAGGGACTCGGCGTCCGGGTCGAGCTGTCCCCGGAGCAGGTGGCTGAGTCGGTCGAGAAGGTCGGCGTCGGGTTCATGTACGCGCCGGCGTTCCATCCGGCCATGCGCTATGTCGGTCCGACCCGTCGAGAGATCGGCATCCGCACCGTCTTCAACGTGCTCGGGCCTCTCACGAATCCAGCCGGCGCGCGGCATCAGCTGATCGGCGTTGGACATCCCGAAATCGCCGTCAAGCTCGCCGAAGTGCTTTCCAACCTCGGGAGCCGTCGCGCGGTGCTGGTGCACGGTGAAGAGGGGGTCGACGAGGTTGGCATTGTCGGCAAGACCGCGATCACCGAATGGGACGCCGAGCGAGGAACGATCGAGACCTCGACGGTCACTCCGGCCGATTTCGGTCTCTCGACCGGAACGCTGGAGGATATCGTCGGGGGCGATGTCGATGAGAATGTGCGCATCACCCGCAGCGTACTCGCCGGTGAGAACGGGCCACGCCGGACGATCACGTTGATGAACGCGGGCGCAGGGCTGTATGCCGCCCAGGCGGTGCCGTCGCTCGCCGAGGGCATCCAGGTCGCTGCGGAGTCGATCGACTCCGGCGCGGCGGCCCGCAAGCTCGATGAGTTGATTGCGTTCACGAACGAGATCGCTGCCGGCGCGGTGAAGGAGTCAGCATGACCAGCGGGGTGATCCAAACCGATACGGTGCTCGATCGCATCCTGAAGCAGACGGCGATCGATGTCTCGTTACGGCGAGAGACAACACCCGATTCGGTGCTGGAGGATATCGTCGCCCGAATGGATCGGCAGCCGCTCTCCCTCGCGACAGCGATTGACACCAGCACGGTCGGCGTGATCGCCGAGTTCAAGCGGGGATCGCCCTCGCGAGGTGTGTTCCCGGTCGAGATCGAACCGGTTTCCGTCGCCGAGTCGTATTGCGAGGGTGGGGCGGTAGCGATTTCGTGCCTGACCGATGGCCCGTTCTTCCACGGTTCCGCTGATGACCTGAAGGCCGTGGCGAGCGTCGCGCATGGCGAGGGGCGGAACGTCGCCGTACTGCGCAAGGATTTCACGGTCGATCGTTACCAGCTTCTCGAAGCCCGGGCCTGGGGCGCGGACGTCGTGCTGCTGATCGTCGCAGCGCTCGACGACGCGTTGCTGGCATCATTGAATGCTGAAGCTATCGAGCTCGGGCTTTCGGTGCTGGTGGAGGTCCATAACGAGGCCGAGCTGGAGCGGGCGATGCGACTGGAACCCGCCATCATCGGCGTCAATAATCGCGACCTCCACACCTTCAAGGTCGATCTCGGCACGACGAAGCGGATAGCCGACCAGATGCCGGATGGTGTGTTGCTCGTTTCGGAGTCGGGGATCTTCACGCGCGAGCATGTCGAGGAGGTCGCGTCCTGCGGGGCAGCGGCGGTGCTCGTTGGCGAGTCGCTGATCCTGCAGGATGACCGGGTCGCGGCCGTGCGTGAAATAGATGGAGTGGCGAGGCGGACACGAGGCGATGCTTGATTTCGAGTCTGGCCGGATCGTAAAGATATGCGGCATTCGCACCGTCGAGGCGGCGCGGACCGCGGCGCTGGGCGGCGCCGATGCGCTCGGATTCATCCTTGCCGAGAGCCGTCGGCAGGTCGAACCCGCGTTCGTCAGGGAGGTCCGCGAGACGGTTCTGAGTGGTGTCGAGCGGCCGCCGGCCCTTGTCGGGGTGACCGTCAACGCGACCGCCGCCGAGCTTGGTCGTTTCGTCGAAGAGGGCACGCTGGACATCGTCCAGCTCAGTGGCGAGGAGTCGCCGGAACTCCTGGCGGATATTGACATCCCCGTCATCAAGACGATTCACGTCTCGGCCGAAATGTCGCTGGACGACCTCGACCGGCTCGCCGATCCGTGGCTCGACCATGCGCGGCCGGCGCTGGGCATTCACATTGACGCGAAGGTCGCCGGCGCATACGGCGGAACCGGCGTCAGGGCGGACTGGTCGCACGCGGCGCACATTGCATCGCGCTGGCCAGCGTTGCTCGCGGGCGGTCTCAATCCGGGGAACGTTTTCGAGGGGATTCAGGCGGTTGCGCCGCGTGGGGTCGATGTGAGCAGCGGCGTCGAGATCGCCGGAGAGAAGGATCTGGCGCTGATCGAGGCGTTCATCGCGCATGCGCGACAGGGATTCGATTCGGGCGCTTACTGATTCCGGTTGGTGGCGACGGCCGTTTCAATGAGTGAGGTGAGCCATCCACGCTCGTCGCCCGTGATTTCCTGGGCGACCTGCCTGGAACGCTCGGGAGTGGAGCGAGCCACCTGATAGGTGCCTCGCTCCCGGGTCATGAATCCGTAGTCAACGAGCTCGCGTCGCAGCGATGCGACGTCATCGTGGGCCGTGCGGAGGAGATCGTTCACCTCGCGCTCGTGGTAGGTCTGGCTCGGGTCGAATCGCTCCATCAGTTTCTGCAGGACGATCACGCGCTGCTTGCGCCTGGCTGGGATGGTCTTCAGGCGATCGCCATCGAAAAAGTTCCCCAGCACTTTCGCGCGGTAGGCTTCCTCCGCGCCCTCTCCGGTGACCGATTGGTCTTTGGACTCCGGTTCGAGCGGCACTCGGCGCATGGCTCGCAGTAGGTCGCCGTTGAGCGCGTACCGTCGCATCTGGGCATCGCTCGTGGCGGTGACGATGCCAGCGTCGACCAGCTTGCGCATGTGATGGCTGACCGTCGGCGGTGTCAGATCGAGGCGGGCCGCGATCTCCTTGCCGACCAGCGGTTGCGCGGCGAGCAGGCCGAGGATGCGCAAGCGCGTTTCGTCGGCAATCACTTTCAACAGATGGGCCAGCTCACGGGCATTGTCGGGATATTCGGTTAACATGGCACACCTCCGTAATTCGATGATCGTCTAAGTAGATTAGCATCGAAGTGTCAGTGGCGCAACGGGCATCCCTCTATCCGGGTTTAGCGCTTGCAGGTCAGTCAGGGTAGAGCGGGACGTCGTCCGGACCGGTGCCGAAGCCGCAGACCCAGTTGAGCGCGAGCAGGCGATGCTCCGCGAGGAGGGCGATCTCCTCCTGCTCCTCGGGGGTGAGTTGGCCGTACGGCTCGGCGGCGTCGGTGGCGAAGTCACCGCCGGCGGTTGGGATGATGTCCGCCTCTGAGAGATCGGTCACGACCTCGCCGATGGAGCCATCGTTCTCATCGGCATCGACGGCGCGCCAGAACCAGAGCTCCCAGCGCTCGCGCTCGATCGCGATCGCTTCCTCGTCGCGAGGCTCCATGCGCCTGGCCAGCCGGTCCAGATCTGCCCACGGCGCCGGCATCCAGGCCAGCAACGCTTCCTCGGCCGCGCCGTCCTGCGGCACGGGCAGGCGGTCGCCCGGGACCACCCCGAGCGCCCAGCCGATCGCGGTCGCCTCGATCAAGGCGGCGTCGCACTGGGCAAGATCGTCGCCGAGCTCGCCGACCGGCACGGTGAGCAAGCGGAGCTCCTCGGCGGTCACGGCCCCGGCGAGCGCCGAGCGAACCCAGGACTGAAGCTCGAAGCGATCGGTGTCGCGCTCGTATTGATCGCGGTCCGTGTCGACCTCCAGCACGCCACGCTCAGCCACAGCGGCGAGGGTGACAGCCCGCCGGACGAGATCGATCGCCGGCCGGATCTCGATATCGAGTTCGTCCTGATCGTGGACCTCGCTCATTGCAGCTTCCTCGACATCTGGGATCGCTACTGGTTGGCCACCGCGGACATGGAGAGCAACCGTGGATGCGAAGTATCGCCGCTACGAATCCTTTTCCGGGACTGCTCCGGGTAGCTGGGGGATCGAGCCGCGATCCGACATCCGTACCAGACCTTCCTGCACGTATTCGACCAGCTTCTCGCGCGTGTCCGTGATGTCATTGTTGCGCATGGTGAGCTGGCCGATGCGGTCCGCCGGCGTGAACGACGATTCGACCTTCTCCATCGAGAGTCGATCGGGATCGTAGGTAAGGTTTTTCGACTCCGTGTTCATGATCGAGTAGTCGTTGCCACGGCGGAGACCGATGGTGACCTCTCCCGAAATGAGGCTCGCGACCCACCTCTGCAGCGACTCGCGCAGCATGATTGCCTGCGGATCGAACCACCGGCCCTGATAGAGCAGGCGGCCGAGTTTTCTCCCGCTCTCGTGGTATTGATCGATCGTGTCCTCGTTGTGGATGCCGGTCAGGAGTCGCTCGTAGGCAATGAAGAGGAGCGCCATGCCGGGGGCCTCGTAGATGCCGCGGCTCTTCGACTCGATTATTCGATTTTCGATCTGGTCGCTCATCCCGAGACCATGGCGACCACCGATCGCGTTTGCCTCGGCCAACAGCGCGACCTGGTCGGGGAAGGTTTCGCCATTGATGGCCACCGGCAGGCCGTGCTCGAAGGTGATCCGAACCTCTTCGTACGGGATCTCTACATCGTCGCGCCAGAAGGCGACCCCCATGATCGGGTCGACGATGGTGATGTTGCTGTTGAGCTGTTCGAGATCCTTCGCCTCGTGGGTGGCGCCGAGCATGTTGGAGTCGGTGGAGTAGGCCTTCTCCGGCGACATCCGGTAGTCGAACCCAAGCTTCTGCAGGTACTCGGACATCTCGGCGCGGCCGCCCAGCTCGTCTATGAAAAGCTGGTCGAGCCACGGCTTGTAGATCTTCAGGTCGGGGTTGACGAG
>CBFGRG010000013.1:0-16732 GCA_965651105.1 uncultured bacterium
GCTTGACGAAATCGCCGATCGATTCCAGCCCGGCGACGTTGTGACAGTAATCGATCACCACCTGCTGCCCGCCAAGGTCGAGCATGTTGAATCGGCCCGGCGTCTGGAAGAAGCTGCTGCTGAAGGTGCGGAGCGCCTGCCGGATGTGGTCGAGCTGAATATCGTCGGCGACGGCAGCGGCTGTTGCCGCCAGGGCGTTGGCGATATTGACCCGCGCGCGGCCGTCGAAGGTGGCCGGGATCTGGTTTGCCAGCACCAGCGAGGTCTCCCGGCGATTTTCGACGATGGTGATCATTTCGCCGTACCGCGTCTGCCGCAGCACCACCGCCTTGCCCTTCTCGCGAATGTGGTCCTGAATGACCGGGTTCTCCTCGTCCATCGAGAAGAAGATGATCTCGCCGCGCGCCGTGCGTTCCATCTGCACGGTCCACTCGTTGTCAGCGTTGAGGACGCTGGCACCATCCCGCAGGGCGCTCTGTGGCACCACCGCCTTGACCTGGGCCAGCTCGGCGAGCGTATTGACACCCCGCAGGCCGAGGTGATCGCTGGCGACGTTGGTCACGACGGCAACGTTGCAGCGGTCATACCCGAGGCCGGAGCGCAGGATGCCCCCCCGCGCGGTTTCCAGCACGGCGTAGTCGATCGCGGGATTCTTGAGAACCATCCGGGCGCTGCCGGGACCGCTCATGTCGCCAGAGAGGATTTGGGTTCCATCGATATAGATACCGTCGGTGGTCGTCAGACCGACCTTGTATCCCGCCGTCTTCATGATGTGCGCGATCATGCGCGACGTCGTCGTCTTGCCGTTGGTCCCGGTGACCGCGATCATCGGCACGCGCGACGGCTTTCCACGCTCGAAGAGCATGTCGACCACCGCCCGGCCAACGTGACGCGGGTGCCCCTCGGTTGGGTTGGTGTGCATCCGGAAACCGGGGCCGGCGTTCACCTCGCAGATGGCGCCGCCAGTCTGGCGCACGCTCTCGGCAATGTCGGTCGTGATGAAGTCGATCCCGGCGATATCCAGCCCCACTACCATCGCGGCCTGTCGCGCAATCTCGACATTGTCGGGGTGAATCTCGTCGGTGCGGTCAATTGCCGTGCCGCCAGTGCTCATGTTGCCGGTCAGCTTGAGCTGGACGAACTCGCCCTCGGCTGGCACGTCATCCAGCGTCCGACCGTCGCGCTCCAGCACCTCCATGGTCTGCGAGTCGACGACGATCCGGGTGAGGATCTTCTCGTGACCGACGCCGCGGCGGGGATCCTGGTTCTCCCGCTCGATCAGCTCGGCGATGGTCGACACGCCGTCACCCGTGACGTGCGCCGGCACGCGCTCGGAAACCGCGACGACCTCGTTGTCGACCACCAGGATGCGGTAGTCGCGCCCGGAGATGAACGACTCGACGACGATCGAGCCCGAGCGGCTTTCGCGGTAGGCGTTGTCGAAGAACTCACGCACCTCGGCGTCGTCGGCGAGGTTCACGAACACGCCCCGCCCGTGGTTGCCATCCAGCGGCTTGATCACCACCGGATACCCAATCCGAGTCGCGGCGCGGACGGCATCGTCGACATTGCGCACGACCGTCGACTTCGGCACGGGGATCCCGACCTCCAGCAGCAGCCGGTTGGTCAGCTCCTTGTTGCTGGCGATATCGACGGCGATGTTCGCCGTGCGCGACGTCACCGTTGCCCAAATGCGCTTCTGATACTTGCCGTGCCCGAGCTGGACGAGCGAGCGCCGAGGATCGAGGCGCAGCACCGGAATGCCACGCCGCTGGGCCTCCTGCACGATCGCGCCAGTCGACGGGCCGTAGGCAAGCCGTTCGGCGAGCCGAATCACCTGCTCCAGCTCGGCCTGGTAGTCGAACTCCTCGGGCTCGCCGTAAATGAGGTGGTTCAGCAGTCGCAGCGCCATCTTGCCGGCGGCGAGACCGACATCTTCCTGATCATATTGGAAGATGACGTTGTAAACGCCCCGCTCGCTCGTGCTGCGCGTCTTGCCGCGCCCGACATCGGCGCCGGCGAGGTTCTGGATCTCGAGCGCCACGTGCTCCAGCACGTGACCCATCCAGGTGCCTTCGCGCATGCGTTGCAGGAACCCACCAGGACGCCCCACCGAGCAGCGATGGTCGTAGAGCGAGGGCATCAACTCGGTCAGGTGTTCGTAGAAGCCGGGGATCTTGTTCGATGGGCGATCTTCGAGCTCGCCAATATCGAGCACGTAGTGGATCGCCGGCATGCGCGCCCAGATGTTCGGGCCCCGATACACCGTGGTCTTGCGAACTTCCAACATGGATGACCCCTCATGATCGCGCGGTCACCGGTGGGACGCCCGCAGAGCCCGGCGGCTCACGGCACGGTCACGGGTCAGGGCGTCCGGCCCGGGTACGGTGTGCTGCTGCTGACTAGCATACTATCTCGGGTCAGTCCTCGATCATGGTTCTCTCGCGAAGATCGAACCCGCGCCCCGCCGGCAGCACGTGCAGGCGGGCGTTGCTCACCGTGACCTCGCCATGGCCCTTGACGCGGAAGATATCGCTGTACATCTCGGAGCCGTCAACGATCGTGACGCTGTGCCGGCCGATCACGTTCATGCGCCCGTCGCTGTCGAATACCGCGGCGGTATCCTCATCGACGCCGATGCCGAGCAACCCGGGATTGGTCGCGACGAGCGCGAGCAGCCGGCCGATCCGGTTCCGCTGCCGGAAATGCTGATCGATGATCACGTTGGAGATGAGGCCGAAGCCCGCGACCATCTGCGCCATGCGCTGTTTCGGCACGGCGCCTCCCGCTCCGCCGGCGATCATATGCGCCGAGAGAATCGACGCACCGGCGCTGGTGCCCGCGATGACCGTGCCCTCGCGATGCTTGCGGCGCACGGTCTCCTCGAACCGCGTTCCGCCGATCAGCACGGAAAGCCGGACCTGGTTGCCACCGGTGAGAAAGATGCCGGTGGCGTCGTCGAGTGTCTCGACCTGTGATTGGGCGTTGGCGTCTTCGCGATTGCCGATGTAGACCACCTCGGCGGATTCCACCCCCATACCAAGGAAGAGTGCCTTGTATCGATTACCGGCGTCCTCGATCGACGATGCCGTTGGCACGACCGCGATTCGCGCGTCCTTGCCCCCCGCAAAGTGCGCGAACGACGAGAGGATGACCTTGTCATCCATCTTGTCCTCGGCGCCACCGATGGCCATCAGCGGGCCCGCTGCTGCCTCCTGGCCATTCACAAGTGCCGTCCTGTGCGTCATCGTCGGTTCCGTCTTGTTCATGCTCGCCTGTGATCCCACCACGACGCGGCTCCTCCGCCCCGCGTGATGCCCTGTCTGTGCTGCGTCGCGAATCTGCTGTACCTTACGTGCGACTTTTCGGCATGTCAATTCACCTTGCAGGTGACGCTGCACCCGCAATCATCCCAATATTCTAGACTGTTGGGAGCGACCGCGAGCGGGTTCCGGCCCGCCGGAGGAAGCCCGCGACACGATCACCCCGTATCCAGGAGCTCCCGATGACGCACCCGTTCGTCACAACCCTCGCCGAACGCCCCCTCCTTTTCGACGGAGCGATGGGCACCATGCTCTACGAGGCGGGTCGATCGCTGGATGAATGCCTTGACGCGGTGAACCTCAACCAGCCCGAGATCGTCAGCGGCATCTACCGGGCCTATATCAACGCCGGTGCCGATGTGATCGAGACGAATACGTTCGGGGCGAATCGAATCAGGCTCGAGCACCACGGTCTCGCGGACAAGATCCGCGACATCAACTTCCGTGGCGTCAAGCTCGCCCGCGAGGAGCGTGAGATCAGCGGCCGGCCGGTTCTGGTCGCCGGATCGATCGGTCCCACCGGCCGCACCATCGCCCCGATTGGCACGCTCTCACCAGAAGCGGCGAAGGCCGCCTTCCGCGAGCAGATCGACGCGCTGCTGGAAGCCGGGGTCGACCTGCTGGTGATCGAGACCATGGGCAGCCTCGATGAGATGCTCGCCGCGCTCGACGCCGCTCGCGAAGCGACCGACCTGCCCGTCGTGGCGATGATGACCTTCGCCGAAGACGGCCGAACACTGTCCGGTCACAGTCCCGAGAGCGTGATGCCGGTGCTGGCCGAGCGCGGTGTGGCCGCCGTCGGCGCGAACTGCTCCGTCGGTCCCCAGCGCCTGCTGCGCGTCATCCAGAAGATGCGCGCGGCCGCGGAAGATCTCGGGTACGACGCCCCGGCGATCGCCGCGATGCCAAATGCCGGTTACCCGACGATGGTCGGATCTCGCCTGATCTACCGATCCTCTCCGGAATACTTCGCTGGGTTCGCCGCCCAGGCGGTCGATGCCGGCGCGACCATCGTCGGCGGCTGCTGCGGCACGACCCCCGCCCACGTCACGGCCATGCGCGAGGCGCTCGACGCGCTTCACGCCGCCGGAACCAGGGCAGGCGGTGACGGCGAGGCGAAGGTCGAGATTCGCCCCATCTGGACCCCGCCGGCCGATCCGGCCGAGGTCACCGAGCCGACCAAAATCAAGCAGATGCTCGGCAAGCGATTCCTGAAATGCGTCGAGATCGACCCGCCGAAGGGGTTCAACCCCGAGAAGGCGCTGCGAGGCGCGAGGCTCCTGAAGGACGCCGGGGTTGACGCGATCAATGTCGCCGACAGCCCAATGGCCCGGGTGCGAATGAGCGCGATGACGCTCTGCTACCTCATTCAGCACGAGGTGGACGTCGAGACGATCATCCACTTCACGACGCGTGACCGCTCCCTGATGGGGCTACAGTCGGAGCTGCTGGGCGCGCACGCCGCCGGCATTCGCAATATCCTCGCGCTGACCGGCGACCCGCCCAGCCTTGGCGATTACCCCGACTCCTCGGCCGTCTATGACGTCGACTCGATCGGATTGATCCGGATCATCAACCGTCTCAATTCCGGCGAGGACTCCTCGGGATCGTCGATCGGCCACGGCGCCAACTTCACCATCGCCTGCGCCATCGACCCCACCCGGGACGACCTCAAGGAAGAGGCGCAGCGAATGCACGACAAGCTGGAAGCCGGGGCCGACTTCGTGATGACCCAGCCGATCTTCGATGTCGAGGTCTGGACCCGGTTCCTGCGCTACTTCGGCGAGGAGCGGTTGCCGGTGCCGGTGATGATCGGCGTGCTGCCGCTGCAATCGTCTCGCCACGCGGAGTTCCTGCACAACGAGGTACCCGGCATCGTCCTCACCGACCGCGCCCGCGACCGCATGCGCAAGGCCGGGTCCGAAGGACGCAAGGAAGGCATCCGCATGGCCCAGGAGCTCCTGCAGGAGCTGGTGCCCTACGCCGATGGCACCTACCTGATGCCCTCGTTCGGCAGGTACGAAGTGGCCGCCGAAGTGATCAGCGTGCTGGAGGACGCCCAACCGGCCATGTCCGCCTCCTGACGTGGTACAATGCCCGGGTGCCCGCCGCCGCCGGGATGCGTGGCGTGTGCGCATATCACCATGAGTTCAACCGAGACCGGGGCGAAATCGGCCCCGATGCAGCACGAAGGAACAGCGGATATGGCCGTCGACGTGATTCGCTCGCTCGAGCAGGAACAACAGAAGGAAGTCCCGAACTTCGGACCGGGCGACACCGTTCGCGTGCACGCGAAGGTCGTCGAGGGCACCCGCGAGCGCGTCCAGGTGTTCGAGGGCATCGTGATCCGTCGCCGTGGCGGTGGCATCAACGAGAACTTCACCGTCCGCCGGATGGCGGCCCACGGCATCGGGGTGGAGCGCACCTTCCTGATCCACTCGCCGCGCATCGACAAGATCGAGGTCACCCGCTACGGCCGTGTCCGCCGCGCCAACCTCTACTACCTGCGAGGCCGCACGGGCCGCGCCGCTCGCATCACCGAGCGCCGGCGGGACCGCGACGCGAAGATGTTCTAGCGTTCGAGCAACGAGACTCGCGCGAAGAAGCGTGGTTGGGTAGCATGATACCCAGCCACGCTTTTTTGTCGCCGAACGGGATATCGATGAACTCCGCGCCATCGCCGATGCTTTCCTACGAGGCCACCCTGCACGCTGCCGGATACCGCACCATCGTCGGTCTCGACGAGGTTGGGCGGGGAGCGCTGGCCGGTCCGATTGTCGCCGCGGCTGTCGTGCTGCCGCGCCAGATCTCGGCCACCGACCTACCCTGGATGGAAATTGCCGACTCCAAGACGCTCACCGCACGCAAGCGCGAGGCGCTGGCCCGAATCATCCTCGATGGCGCCGAAGCGACCGCTGTCGCCGCGATCGAGGCGCCCATCATCGACGAGATTGGCATCGGCCCGGCGAACCGGATGGTGATGGAGGCCGCGCTGCGGCAGATCGAAACCTGCTGCACGCCCGATTTCCTCCTGCTCGATGCGGTGACGATCGACCATTCACTCCCCCAGATCGGCATCATCGACGGGGACGCGCGCTCGTTGTCGATCGCGGCTGCGTCGATCGTCGCCAAGGTTCACCGCGATGCAATCATGACCACCCTCTCGGACACCTGGCCAGGGTACGGATGGGCACGCAACAAGGGCTACGGCGTTGCCGCCCACCTGGAGGCCCTGCGCTGCGACGGACCATGCGAGCACCACCGGCGCAGCTTTCGCCCGGTAACGGCCTGCGAGGCGGTGCTTCGTGGCTGATCGAGCCGATGGCGCCCGCCGTGGTCGTTCCGGCGAGGCGCACGCCCGCGCCTGGCTGGAGGGTCGGGGGTACATCACGATCGAGGGCAATTGGCGATGCCCGGCCGGCGAGCTCGATATCGTCATGCTGGATGGAGAGGAGCTGGTGTTCGTCGAGGTCAAGACCCGCACCGGCCAGCGGTTCGGTCACGCCGCGGAAGCGGTCACGCCCGCCAAGCAACGCAAGCTGCTCGCGACGGCAGCCTGGTTCGCGTCGGAGCATCCCGAGCACGAAGATCGCATCTGGCGGATCGACATCATCGCCGTCACCATCGACGCCCGCACCGGTGCGGCCCGCGTCGACCACATCGAAAACGCCGTCGTCGAAGCGTGACTCGCCCGATGGCGCGGCGAAACGCGATACCATAGATGTCATGACTGACGCGCGGCCCTCCGATTCCACCACCACTCTCGAAACAGCGGATGCCCTCGCGCGGGCTGGTGACTGGCCGGCCGCAATCGAGGCATGGCGGGTCGCGGCCGCCGACGATCCGTCCCTGCGTCCGGCGGTCGAACAGCGCCTCGCGTGGTTCCTCGGAGAAACTGGTCAGGCGAACGGGAATTGGCGGCGCGCGCTCTCTCCGATGCTGATGTTCCTGGCGATGACGTTGCTGGGAATGTCGTTTCTGCTATTTGCCGGCGAGCCAGGATCGACCGGCGCCAATTTCTGGGCCGTGGGATTCTGGGTCGCGACGGCAATAGCCTGCGTGGCCGCGCTGATAGCCGCGCGACGTACGGGCGAGGCGTCGCTGGGGGACCGTATCGCGAGCGCAAGGCGGACCGCCGCCCGGCTCGACCATGATCAGGTCACGGGAGAACGTGCATGACATTTCACGATGGGGGCTTTCCGGCGTCTCCTTCAAAGGACCACCGCGAGGAGGCACCGGTGACAGTCAATGTCGCCGTGCTCACGATGAGCGACACCCGGACCAGCGACGACGACCGCAGCGGCCAGCTGATCCGCACCAACCTCGCATGGCGGGGGCACGAGATCGCCGCCTACGCGATCGTACCCGACGATGCCGACCGCATTCGCGAGCAGCTGGTGGCATGGCTTGACGACGATTCGGTCGACGCGATCATCACCAACGGCGGCACCGGCATCTCGGCCCGCGACTCGACCTATGAGGTCGTTTCGTCGTTGCTGGAAAAGCGACTCGATGGCTTTGGCGAGCTCTTCCGGATGCTGTCGTGGCAGGAAATCGGGGCAGCGGCGATGCTGTCACGAGCGGTGGCCGGTAGCGCAGGATCGAAGGTGATCTTCTCGTTGCCGGGATCGTCCAACGCTGTCCGGCTGGCGATGGAGAAACTGATCGGTCCCGAGCTGGGCCACGCCGTGCACGAGCTGCGCAAACATCGACAGTAGCGCCGCCCTGTGGCGGACCGTGACGAGGTGCCGGCACAGGACCGGCCTACGACAGGATCCAGGTGACCCAATGGCGAGAACGAACGCGCGAATCCTCAAGGGGTTCCGTGACTACCTGCCGGACGACATGCTCCTCCGGCAACGGTTGATCGAGGTGTTTCGAGGCGTGTTCGAGAAGCACGGCTTCGAGCCAATCGACACGCCGGTGCTCGAATACCTCGACGTGCTCACCGGCAAGGCCGGCGAGAACGAGAGCCTGATGTATCACTTCGAGGACCACGGTGGCCGCAAGGTGGGCCTCCGGTACGACCTCACCGTGCCCCTCTCCCGCTTCGTGGCGATGCACGAGAACGATATCGTGCTGCCATTCAAGCGGTACCACATCGCCCCGGTGTGGCGGGCGGAGAAGCCGCAGCGTGGCCGGTTCCGGGAATTCATCCAGTGCGATGCCGACATCGTCGGCTCGCCCTCGATGCTCGCCGACGCCGAAGGCATCAGCGTGCTCGCCGATGCGCTGCACGCCATCGGGCTTTCACAGGCGGTGATCTCGATCAACCACCGCAAGCTCCTGGAGGCGATGGCGCGGCTGGCAGGGGTGCCCGCGAGCCACAGCGGTGGCGTGTTCCGCGCCATCGACAAGCTCGACAAGATCGGGGCGGATGGCGTCCGCGCGGAGCTGATGAAGTCGGGCGTCACCGACGCCGCCGCCGACAAGGTTCTGGCGCTGGTCACCGAGCAGGGCGACGCTGACGAGCTGCTCGACACCGCCGCGAAGCGGCTCGCGGACATTGACGGTGGTCCGGAGGCGGTCGCCGAGCTGCGCGATCTGGCCCGGCACCTGAACAACCTCGGCGTGCACCGCCACAGCTGGAAAATCGACCTTGCGCTCGCGCGAGGGATCGACTACTACACGGGCCCGGTGTGCGAGGCTCGCGTCGAGACTCCACGGGTAGGCTCGATTGCCGGCACCGGCCGCTACGATGGGCTGATCGGCACCTTCCTGGGCCGTCAAATCCCTGCGACTGGTATCTCGCTGGGGTTCGAGCGGATCATGGAAGTGGTGCGCGAATACAACCTGATCGACGTACCGAGCGCCGTCGCCGACGCGTTCATGGTCTACCTGCCCGACACCGTCGCCGATGCGTCCCGCATCGTTCGTGACCTGCGGGACGGCGGGTTGCGAGTCGACCAGTCGATCATCGACAACAAGGGGCTCGGCGCGCAACTGAAGTACGCGGACCGGCGAGGGATTCCCTACGCCATCATCCCCGGGTCCGAAGAGCTTGACCGGGGCGAGGTGTCGCTCAAGAATCTCCGCAGCGGCGAGCAAATCCGGATCGCCACCTCGCTGCTGGCCGAGGAGCTTCGCAACCGGCGCGCCGAATCGGCCGATCGCACCAACGAGAACGGAACTGCACAGTGAGCGAAGAACAGGACGATTATCAGCGTTATCTCCTCGTCGTCGCCCACCCGGACGACGCGGAGTTTTCGTCGGCAGGCACGATCCACAAGCTGACGAGCGAGGGCAAGGACGTCGTCATTGTCCAGGTGACGTCGGGCGACCGCGGTACGGCGGACACCAGCTTCACTCCGGAAACGCTCGGCAAGACCCGCGAGGCAGAGGAGCTGGAGGCCGCGAAACGCCTCGGAGTCCGGAAGGTCGAGTTCCTGCGCGAAGGCGATGGACACGTATTCGATACTCCGGAATTCCGCGAAAAGATCGTGCGGATGATCCGGACCCACAAGCCGGATGTGATCATCACGCATGACCCATTTCGACCCTACGCGCTGCACCCCGACCATCGCGCTGTTGGCATCACCGCCCACAATTGCGTCTACCCCCTCGCGCGGGATCCGCTCTACTTTCCGCAGCACGCCGAGGCGGGCCTGGAGCCCCACAAGACGGCCGAGATCTGGTATTTCGGTTCCGAGGAACCGGACGTCGTGATCGACATCACGGACCACTTCGACGCAAAGATCGATGCACTCAAGGCTCACGCCAGCCAGGTTGGCGACGGTGACGGTCTCGCCGACCGCCTGCGCGAGCGCGCCGAAGAGGTAGCAAAGGACGAGCCATTCGCGCTTGGTGAGGCGTTCAAGTCGGTGAAGATGCGCCGGTAAGGTCCCACATGCCTGAATCGATGGAGCATTCGATCGCACGAGGTGTCGAGGCATTCGGCACCAGCTGGTGCCCCGAGCGGGCCGCAACCGCGCCGGGACGGCTGGAGCTGCTCGGCAACCACGTCGACTACAACGGCGGCCTGGTGCTGGCAGGCGCGATTGATCGGACCATTCGTGCCGTTAGCGGCACAGGAACGGCCCAGGCTGGCAGGATCCGCCTTCACGCGCCCGATGTTTCAACCGACGTCGAGACGGTAGTCTGCGATGCTCCAGCGCCTCCCGACCCCGACGGCGTGACAACACCGGGTGGCTACCTCGCCGGTATCGTCCAGGCGCTCAATGAGGCCGAACTCCCGGTTCGCTGCGGCCAGGACATCGTCGTTTCGGGCGATGTCCCGGTCGGGTTCGGCATGAGCTCATCGGCGGCGCTGTGTGTATCGCTCACGTTGCTCATTTCCGAAACTCGCCTCGATCCGAAACGGCTGGTCGCCATCGCCCGACGGGCCGAGCACATCACCGGCGCCCCGGTCGGGGCGATGGACCAGTCCGCATCCGTCGCGGGCGGGGTGATCCTCTTCGACGGCACGACCGCTGATGTATCCCGGCTCGACCCCGACCTCGGCGAACACGTCTTCGCGGTCGCCAACAGCGGCGTCCACCACGCCCTGACCGACTCCGCCTACCCCACTCGCGTGCAGCAAAGCGAAGACGCGCTGGCGCTCATCCGCCAGCATGCTGGCCTCTCCGTGGCGCACCTCGGCGAGATCACGCCGGAAGAGTGGGACAAGATTCGCTCCGAGTCGCCAGATTGGCTTCCGGAAACGCTGCGGCACCGTGTCGATCATGTCGTGTCGGAGGTCGCGCGGGTCCGGGAGGGCGTCGAGGCAGTCGAAGCGAGCGACTGGCAACGGTTCGGGGCACTGATGTCGGCGTCCGGACGATCCTCGGCGACGGATTACGAAATCAGTCATCCAGTCGTCGAGGAGCTTGTGGCCGAGCTGCTGAAGCAACCCGGCGTCCTCGGGGCGAGAATGATGGGTGGCGGCGAGGGCGGCCCGGCGCTGGCGCTGCTCGACCGGGAGCACGTGCCTGCGGTCCGCGCCGCGATCGCGGCGTCGTTCTTCGATCGCCACGGCATGGACCCTGAGCAGGCGTTCGAAGTTTGCGCCTTCGGCCCCGGCGCGATGGTGGAGACGGTCAGGTAGGCTCCGAATATCGTGACGGTGAGTCTGCGACACGTCCGACTCCAGCGATACACGCCCGGCGGTATTGGCGGCGCATCGCCACTCCACGACCTGTGCCCCACCCGGATCGAAACGTTCATCGGGGCAACTCATCCCGAATCTGGATAGACCGTTGGGGGAATCCCGGCCGTAGTGCCGTCCCTGTGGCGGCCCGAAACGAATCGCCGCGACAGGGGCGTCACTACCGGGACCCTCTCTTCAGCGACTTGCACGATGGTTGCCGCGAAGGGGTGGGTTCGCGGAGCGATACCCACCCGGTGGTCGCGCAGCCTCCACAAGCGGCGCTTCACCCGCGGCCGGCGTACCTGTTCCGGAAACCGTTCCTCGCGGAGCGAAGCATCGCCGTCACCCGGATACGTGGTCGATCAATACCCTTCCTGGATATCGACGACGTTCACCATGCGGTCGCCCGCATTGTAGCGCTCAAGGTTGGTCTCGATCAGGCGAAACACTCGATCCCACATGTGTGGGGTGCGCCCTGCCGTGTGCTGCGTGATGATCACATTGTCCATGTCCCACAGCGGCGAGTCAGCAGGCAGCGGCTCCGGATCGGTGACGTCGAGCGCCGCGCCACCGAGTCGCCCCGATCGCAGGGCTCGGATCAACGCGTCCTGGTCAACGGTCCGCCCACGGCCGACGTTGTAAAACATCGTGCCGGGCCGCATCGCCGCGAAAGCGTCTTCATCGAACATCCGCGCGGTAGCGGGCGTGAACGGCAGGCTGTTCACCACGTGGTGCGCGTTGCCGAGCGCCTCGTGGAATCGATCCATACCCAGCATCGTCTCAATGTGGTCGGGGCGCGGCAGCGAGGAGTGGCGCCGCACGCCGATGGTGTGCATGTCGAATGCGCGCACCCGCTTCGCCACCGCCTGCCCGATATCGCCGAGGCCGGCAAGCATCACCGACTGTCCGGTCAGCTCGAACACGCCGATCACCCGCTTGCCGTTCCAGGCGTGTTCCTGCTGAAGCGCGAGCAGCTTCGGCAAGCGCCGCGCGAACGCCAGCATGCACGCCAGCACGTGCTCGGCCATGTTGGACGCATGGACGCCAGAGCTGTTCGTGAGAATGATGTCGGATTCAGCCAATGTCGGGGTGAGGAGATCCTCAACTCCCGCCGCACCGCGATGGATCCACTTCAGTCGTTTTGCATTCGCGATCGCCTCTTCCGGGACACTCCATGCCGCGACAGCGTCGGCTTCCTTCAGCGCATCGACGAGCTGGTCGGAATCGGCGCGGGTGATTTCCACCTCGGGGAACGCGCGCCGGAGTCGCTCGACATGCTCGTCGGGCGCAGGCAGGGAGATTACGAGGGAACGGATCGCTTCGTGCATCGAGAGATATCCCTTCGTCACAGCGAGGCGGGGACCGCGATCCCCGCCTCGTCGCTTGTCACTCATTGATGACGAGAATACCAGTGTCTCCCGCTGCCGTCGCGTTCCGAACCGACTAGAACTGCGCGTCGAAGAGCGCCCAGCGCAGGAAGTACAGGACGAACGCCGCCGCGATCACGTAGAGGGCGGGATGCACCTTGCTGGCCTTGCCAGCCGCGACCTTCATCACGACCCAGGTCACGAAACCGGCCCCGATGCCGTTGGTGATGTTGTAGGTCAGCGGCATCATCAGCATCGTGACCACCACAGGCAGCGCCTGCTCGATGTTGGTGAAGTCGATGCCGCGCTCCTTCGCGCCTTCGATGGCGTCTCCGGCCGCCTGGCCGCCGAGCACGCCAACCATCAGCACGCCGACCACGATCAGCGCGGGCGCGGTCGCCGCCGACGGAATCGCGTTCACGATCGCCACGAACGGCAACGCCAGGAGAAAGAGCACACCAGTGGTCACGGAGACCAGGCCGGTCCGCCCACCGACCCCAACGCCGGCTGACGACTCGATGTAGCTGGTAGCTGACGACGAGCTCGCGACACCACCGGCGATCGCGGCGACGGAGTCCACCAGGAGCGGCTTCTGCGCATCGGGCAGGTTGCCGTCCTCGTCGAGGTATCCCGCCTGACTGCCGACACCGATCAGCGTGCCCATCGTGTCGAAGAAGTCAGCCAGCATCAGGCTCAGCACCACGAGCAGCGCCGTGAGGATGCCAAGCTCACTGATGAAATTGAAGCTGAAATTGCCGACCAGATCGAAGTCCGGACCGCTCATCGGCTCGTCCGGCCACGTGGCGACATCGCCCGGCACGATGAACGCCGTCACCGTTGCCGCCAGGATGCCGATCAGCAGCGCCGCCTTGTGGCTGCGGGCCAGCAGCACGACCGTGACGAGCAGCCCGACCATGACCACGAAAATCGCCCAGGTGTTGAGCGGTGACAGCTCGAGCAGGCCGGTGGTCGTGCCGACCGGTCCGTCGGTACCGGAAATGAAGGTGATCAATCCGGCGTTGGTCAGGCCAATGAACAGGATGAAGAAGCCGATACCGACGCTGATCGCCTGCTTCAGCGGCATCGGCACCACGTCCATCACGTACTTGCGGACACCGGTGATCACCAGCAGCGTGATCAGGATGCCCTCCGCCACCACGACACCCATCGCTTCCGGGAAGGAAAGCCCCATGCTTCCCACCAGCGTGAATGCGACGATCGCATTGATGCCGAGTCCTGGTGCGATCGCGACGGCGATGTTGGCATAGAGCCCCATCGCGATCGACATCACGCCGGCGACGAGGCACGTCACCGTCGCCACCTGGGTCACATCGAGCCCGCCGCCACCGAGATTGAGAATCGATGGGTTCACGGCGATGATGTACGACATCACCATGAATGTCGTGAGTCCGCCCATCAATTCCGTGCGAATATTCGTCCCTCGCTCGGACATCTTGAATTGACGCTCGAGCCAATCGCCGTTCGTTGCTGCAGCAGCCACCGTTCCCCTTCTCCCCCTGCCCGTGATCCATCGGGCAATCGATACCGGCCTGACATATCGCCGGGTGTACGTACACTTTACTTCAAGTCTCGCGAAATGGAAACAGGCCCGGACGATGACGTCCGAGCCTGTCAATCTCGATGGTGATTCCGGGCGCGTCAGCCGCCGATCTGCGACATGCCCCTGATCGTGTTCCTCTCGCCCTCGTGGACGCGGTGCCCCCAGGGCTTCCGCCAGATACCTGCGCGCAGCTGTTGCAGGATCTCCTCGTCGCTGGCTCCGGCACGCATCATGTCGCGGAAATCGACTTCGTCCGGCCGGATCAGGCACAGTCGAAGCTTGCCATCCGCCGTCAGGCGGATGCGGTTGCAGGCGTCGCAGAACGGTGCCGAGATTGGCGAGATGAAGCCGATCGAGCCCTTCGACCCGGGGATTTTCCAAAGGCGGGCAGGGTCCGATGGGTGTGTCTCGATTGCCTCCAGCGGACCGAAGCGGGACTCGATATTCGCCTGCGTCTCGGCCGAGGTCACCAGCCCCTCGTCGTAGACGATACCGACGCCTTCCATCGGCATGATCTCGAGGAATCGGGCGTGCCAGTCATGCTCCAGCGTCAGCGCGGCCATCTCGTGCACATCGTGCTCGTTGTGATTCTTCAGCACGACCGTGTTGAGCTTGATCGGTTTCATGCCGACCGCATCCGCCGCCTTGATGCCTTCCCAAACCAGGTCGAGACGACCGCCACGAGTCATCATCTTGAACTTGACCGGGTCGAGCGTGTCGATGCTGACGTTGATCCGATCGAGCCCAGCCTCTTTCAGGTCACCGGCGATGCGGTTCAGGATCAACGCGTTCGTCGTCATCGAAATCTCGTCGACGCCGGGGAACCGCTTGATCTCGCGGATGATGTCAACGAGGTGCGGGCGCACCGTCGGCTCGCCGCCCGTGAGGCGAATCTTGTTGACGCCCAGCTGGGAAAACAGGCCCACCAACCGGATCAGTTCCTCGTCGGTGAGCAGCTCCTCACGCGGCTGGAACTTCATACCGACCGCCGGCATGCAGTAGACGCAACGGAAATTGCAGCGGTCGGTCAGCGAGATGCGCAGGTAGTTCATCGCGCGACCGAAAGCGTCGCGCGGGCCCTGGCTATTCTTGACCAACGGGTGGATTTGAACAGGGACGGCCATAGGGTCGGTTGCCTCTCCCCCGCGCGACCGTCGTCACGTCGGGGATAGTCAATACCTGACTAGCATGGCGTCAGCCTACCAATCTCCCCTGTCTGCGTCAATGGCGTACCTGCATGGCGTTCAGCTCAGGACCTCGCCTCGCCCGTCCAGCCAAGCGAGGATCCGGTCGCTCTCCTCGATGCACATCACTGCCAGCACGTCACCGGGGCCGACTTGCCGGAGTCCCGACTCGAAGCCTTCCCATTCGCCGGCGACCTCATCGACGATCATGTCGCCCAGCAGCGGTCGCATGAGCCCAGGCATCTCGCCGGACTCGCGGCCACGCAGGTACTTGCGTGAATCCTTGAGCACGACGGCGTCGGACTTCTCGGCGGCGATCCGGGCGATGCCCTGCAACGCGGCATCGTCCCGGTCTCCGGCGGTCCCGACA
Source organism: uncultured bacterium (assembly GCA_965651105.1). Classification (GTDB taxonomy): domain Bacteria; phylum Chloroflexota; class Chloroflexia; order Thermomicrobiales; family UBA6265; genus JACCVC01. The sequence continues at coordinate 15,892 of CBFGRG010000013.1, forward strand.
ACCGAGACGAGCCGGCCGCCTTCGCCACAGAAGCTCCGCGCGAATGTCAGCAGGTGAGCGAGCCCGGCCTCATTGTGGGCGAAGTCGATCACCACGACCGCATCATCGACGCGATAGATATTGAGACGGCCGCGATTCTGGTCCGCGGCGCTGCGAAACGCCGACAGTCCGGCCCGCACGTGCTCGACCGGCAGGCCTATCGCCAGGGTCGCGCCAGCAGCCGCCAGCGCGTTCTCGACCATGTGCTCAGCTCGGCCCGCGAAGGTGATGGGAACGTCCGCCAACGTCGTAACGACCGTCTGCTCTCCGTCGTGATGCCAGACGATCTTGCCATCTCTGACGACCACGGCGTGACCGCCCGAGGCAATGTGGTCCTGAACAGCCACCGTCTCGGGTCGCCGGGAGAACAGGAACGGCCGCGCCTCGATCACATCGCGCAGGCCCAGCACGCGCTCGTCGTCGGCGTTGAGCACCGCATACCCGTCCGGTTTCGTCGCCCGCGCGACCACCGCCTTGACTGCCGTCAGCTCCTCCAGTGAGTGGACCCCGTGCAGGCCCATGTGATCGGCGGAGATATTCGTCACGACGCTGACATCGCTGTGTTCGTACCCCAGCCCGCGCAGCAGGATGCCGCCACGGGCCGTTTCCAGCACGGCGTAGTCGATATCAGGCTCCGCGAAGACCCGCTGCGCCCCGGCCGGGCCAGTGTAGTCGCCAGGCAGCACCATCTCGCCATCAACGACAACGCCGGCGGACGACGTCCAGGCAACGCTGTTTCCGGCGCCCCGCAGAATCGAGGCGATCAGGCGCGTCGTCGTCGTTTTGCCGTTGGTACCGGTGA
>CBFGRG010000014.1:0-16675 GCA_965651105.1 uncultured bacterium
TCGCCCCGGCCCGCTGATTTTGGGTACATGCCGGTTGTCAGGCGGCAGGAGTCGCGACTGGCGACGCCACCGGGCTGGCTTCCGGTGTGGCCGGCGGCGCGGCGAGAATCGCGTCGGCGGTGGCTTCGTCCGGCGCCATCAGGTACTCGACGGTCGTGCCTTCGAAGGTGATCCGCACAAACATGTCATCGGCATGGAACTCGATCTCTCTGTCGCCGATGAAGACGGGGTCGACGCCCCACCGCTCGGCTTCGCGCAGGGCCCACGCCCGCGCGAACTCGTTGGCGTCCTGCTCGGTGTCCCAGGCGGTCACCCAGTGAATCGCGTCGATGTCCTCGGTGCCGGCCACGACATAGGTGTCACCACCCCATCCCGCCGCGGCAACCTGGGCCTGCTGCTCGGACATCGAGCTGTTTTGCAGCATCACCATGATCTGGTACTCGCCAAAGGTGTTGGTGTCCCAGACGGTCCAGTCGTCGCCGAGCCCGCCCGTGAAATCGTTGACGTGAATTTCGACTGGCTGCTCGCCGGCAAGATACTTCTCCGGGTGAAGGATCTGCTCGGTGCTCGCCGGTGGATCGACATAGGCGGCATCAACGGTGTCCCAGCCGCCCTCGTTGAAGAGGGCTTCCACGAAGGTGTAACCCTTGTCGTAGGGAAAGAGCAGCGTCTCGGCGATGATGAACGGCGCGGCGTCGAGCGCCGTGGTGTCGAATTCGGCGTTCTCCGCCTCTTCCAGGTAGGCTTCGAGCAGCTCCGGCCGCTCGATGATGTAGCGAACCTCCGAGAACGACGCGTCGCCTTCGATCAGGGCGGAGATCGCGTATGCCTGATCGTCGGTCAGGTCTTCACGCTCCAACGGTCCGGCGTCGATGTCGAAGTTCTGGTCCTGGAGCGCGTGGACGATCTCGTGGGCGTAGGTAACCTGCTCCATCGCGGTCAGTCCATCGGCTTCCACGTCGTCGCGGACGACGACAAGCCTGCTGGTTTCAGGGTCGTAGTATCCGGCCACCTGCTCGCCGTAGAGGCCCGACAGGAGCTCGCCAAAGTCCATCTTCTCGTCGATCAGGCCGAAGGCGTACAGTTCGCGCATGTCGGCGTATTGCTCGTCGACGGGGTACTCCTCTTCGAGCATGGCGGCGTAGTCCGCCTGGAGCTCTTCGCGTGACAGGACGGTCAGCTGGATCTCGTTGTGAACGGGGAGCTGGCGGACCTGGGAGACCTCTTCGGTGATATCACTGATCTCCGTCTGGTCTTGCTTTGCAATGGCTGGACTCGCCACCAGAAACAGTGCAAGTATGGCGAGGAAAATGACCGGTCGGCGCTGTTGCTTCACCTTTGAGGCTCCTTGGCTGCTGAGTTGCGCGGCGGTTTCGCGCGTAGGGAAGTCCCGCGTGCCAGCGGAAAGTATCCCATAGCCGTCGGCCTGTGCCGAAACCCGTAAGGAAGATTTCATGTCCCAACGCACCGATGCTTCTGCCACCGCGCTTGCGGAGACGATCTTTACCCTTCGGTTCGAGTCGATGCCTGCGTGGATCGATGACCGCCGCATTGCCTACCTGGATGATCGGAGCGGTGTGGCACACCTGTTCGTCGGGAATATCGAGAGCGGTGAGCGCCATCAGCTGACAACCGGCACCGAGCGCATCCAGTCGCTGCATGTCACACCCGGAGCCGGGCGGGTGCTCGTGGGTACCGACGCCGGAGGCAACGAGCGCCAGCAGCTCCTGCTGATCGATGTCGATGGCACCGACTCGCGGCAATTGACGCACGACCCCGACCGCATGCACGAGCCATTCCTGATGAGCTCGGACGGCGAATCGGCGTTGTACCGAACCAACGACGGTGCCAGCGGAGAGTTCTCGCTCTATCGGATCAATCTCGGTACGGGCGAGACTGTGCGAATGTGGGACGATGCCGGTCAGGTGCGGGCGCACGCCATGGACGACGACGGGCGGGTGCTGGCCAGTTTGCTGACATCCAATCTCGACGCCGACCTCTACCTGATCGAGCCGGACGGCAGCCGGCGAGCCGTGCTTCAGGTTGAAGACGAATCGTGGATTTTCGACGCTGCGTATTCCGCCGACGGTGAGCGAGCGATTGTGCTCACCAACGCCGGCCGTGATCATGTTGCGCTGGTGGCTATCGACCTCGCATCCACCGAGATCAAGACCTTGCTGGCGCTCGATGCGGACATCGAGGCGATGGCTTTGGCGCCAGCCGGCGATGGGATTGCGCTGTCGATCAATCGGGATGGCTACTCCGAAGTGAGGGTAGGGGAGCTGGCCGCGCTCGACAGGCTGGTCGAGGTCGCGCTGCCCGCCGGTGTCGCCGATCGGTTGGCCTGGTCGCCCGACGCAACCACCGTCGCGGTGGGGTGGACGCCGACCGACCGGCCGGCGCGCATCCAGCTCGTCGATCGAGAGGGAGCGGTCCGCCAGGCACTTCAGGATGAGCCGGATGACGTCCAGTTCGTCGGGCGCTCGCCGGAGCTGATTACGTTCTCGACCTGGGACGGGCGCGACATCCCTGCCTTCTGGTTCCAGGCTGAGCGGGCCGATGCGCCGGTGGTCATCGACGTCCATGGGGGCCCGGAGAGCCAGCGACGCGCGGGATTCTTCCCCGTGCTCCAGTACCTCTCGGCTTCAGGGTTCCACGTGTTGACGACCAACGTGCGCGGCAGCACGGGCTACGGCAAGGCCTATTCCCACCTGGACGATGTCGAGCTCCGGATGGACTCCGTTCGCGACCTCGAGCACGCCCATTCCTGGGTACGATCCCGGGTCGGTGACGATTCGAAGATTGCGATCATGGGGCAGAGCTATGGCGGCTTCATGACGCTGGCGGCTATCACCGAATACCCGAGCCTCTGGTTCGCGGCGGTCGATGTTGTCGGTATCGCCAACTTTGTCAGCTTCCTGGAGCGGACCGGGTCGTGGCGTCGACGCCACCGTTCGGCCGAGTACGGCTCGCTGGAACGTGACCGCGAGCTGCTCGAACGCATCTCGCCAATCCGCAAGGTCGATCAAATCACGGCTCCGCTGCTGGTCATCCACGGCCGCAACGATCCTCGCGTGCCGTTGTACGAGACCGAGCAGCTGGTCGCGTCGCTCGAGGAACGTGGCCATCCGGTCGAGATGCTTGTGTTCGACGACGAAGGTCACGGCCTGTCCAAGCGTCCAAACCGAATCGAGGGCTACGCAGCGGTCGTATCGTTCCTTCGTGGCGTCGCGGAAGGATCATTGGACGGATGAACGTGGCAGGCGATGGCTCCGCGACCCGCCCGGCCACGCTGGGCGACTTGCGAGCTGCCGGATATGCGCCCCGGTCGATTCGCGACGAGATGCGGGCGAACCTCGCCGCCGCGCTTCGTGACGGGCGTGATCTGTTCCCCGGCATCGTCGGGTATGAGCAAACGGTCATACCGGCGGTGGTCAACGCGGTGCTTGCCGGGCAGGACATCCTGCTGCTCGGGGAGCGTGGACAGGCGAAGTCGCGCCTTGCGCGTGGGCTCACCGCGCTGCTCGACGAATGGTTGCCCGTGCTCGACGGGCCCGACATGCCGGATGACCCGCTCGCCCCGGTGACGCCGCAAGGGCGGCGGTTGGTCGAGGCGAGTGGCGATGGAACGAAGATTCGCTGGCTGCATCGGTCCGATCGGTTCGCCGAAAAGCTCGCCACGCCAGACACCACGATCGCCGACCTGATTGGCGAGATCGACCCAATCAAGATTGCCGAGGGGCGATACCTGACAGACGAGGATGCCCTCTCTCCCGGACTGATCCCGGCGTCCAACAAGTCGATCTTCAATCTCAACGAGCTGCCCGATCTCTCGGAGCGTATCCAGGTCGGGCTCCTGAACATCCTCGAAGAGCAGGATGTGCAGATCCGTAATATCCGCCTGCGATTGCCGATCGATGTCTTCGTCATCGCATCGGCCAACCCTGAGGACTACACCAATCGCGGCCGCATCATCACGCCGCTGAAGGACAGGTTCGGCTCGCAGATCCGCACGCATTACCCGCGCACCGTCGAGCTTGAGATGCGTATCGCCGAGCAGGAACGTGAGCGTGTCGCCATTCCCGACCTGACCACGACATTTCCAGAAGAGATGAAGCGGATCATCGCCCTGACGTCGCGCCTGGCGCGGGAGTCGGACGACATCTCGGATCGGTCCGGCGTTTCAGTGCGCGCCACGATCGCCAATGTCGAGCTGATCGAGGCAAGCGCAGTGCAGCGGGCGTTGCGCAACGGCGAGACGACAGCCGCCCCGCGCGTCTCCGATCTCGCCGCCTGTGTCGAGCCGACAATTGGCAAGCTGGAGTTTGAGCACTTCGGAAGCCGGTCTGACGAGGAGATCGTGCGGGAGCTGTTTGGCGAGGCGGTCCGAGACGTATTCCAGGCGACGGTGAGCGAGGCGCAATTGGCTCCGATCGAGCGCGCGTTCGCCGATGGTTTCGAGATCGAGTTGTCGATCGAGACGCCATCGGCCGAGATTGTCGATCGGGCAGGCGGAATCGGCGGGCTCGAGCTTCCCGAGCATGCTGCTGGCGACCCAGCGACCGCGGCGTCCTGGATCGAGCTGATGCTCGAGGGACTGGTGCAGCTTGGTGTGATCGAGCGGCAGACAATTGGCGGCACGACTCGCTATGCCGGATCGGACGGGTAGGGGAGTGCCGGTTGGCATCCCGGACCCGGAACCACGGCGATACGCGGCACGAACCGCCGGTCCCCACAACGGTCCACGGCCAAGCGCCTCCGAGGCGTTGCGAGCATTCGCGGATGACTTGCTCGAATCCGGCGACCCTCGGCTCACGCTGGATCGCGCCTTTCGCTGGGGCTATCAGGATACCGCCGGCGAGCACATCCCCGGCTTGCAGGAGCGCCTTCAGGACTTGCGGCATCAGCGTGATCGCCTGTTGCGCCAGGTTGAGCATCCGGAATTTCTCGACGCCCTGACGCCGGAGCTCGATCGCCTTGATGCAATCGACGGGCGCGGGACGGACGGCGACCAGGCTCCGCTGGACAGGCTGATCGATCGCCTGGAGAGCGGCTATGGGTCCAGCGAGGCCCAATCCGGCCTCGAAAACATCCGAAGTGACATGGCGGAGGCGCTCGAGAACCTGCGTGGCCCGGGTCAGGCGGGATCCGGACGTGGTGGGTTGCAGGATGCGCGCTCGGCGCGAGCGGATCGTCTGCGACGCCTGGTGTTTTCGGGTGGCATCGATGCGGGACCGGGTGGCGAGGCGGCCTGGACGCGCGACGCCACAGAGCGGGCGGCCATAGATGCCGCGCACTTCGACCTCGAGCTGCTCGCGGAGCTGGAGCGTATCGACGAAGCGCTCACGTCGATCGGCCTGGTTGGCAGCGTCGCCGCACTTCCTGAGGCGGCGATCGAGCGGCTGCACCAGGTCGGCATGGACGACCTCGCCGGTTGGCTCGATGACTGGCGCACCAGCGCCAATACTGCGCTCGATGTACGGGATGCGTCGGCCGCTCTCCCACCGGACGTCATCGCCGCGATCAGCCGGGACCTGCTGAAGGGGCTGTTTCGCAGGGCAGCGTCGCCGCTGCGAGGCGAACACAGCGCGATGGCACTGGGCACGGCGGGGGATCCGTCAGAGGGATCGCGGCCATGGCTTCCCGGCTACCCACTCGATCTCGACCTGGTTGCGACCGTGTCCGGTGCGGTGCGGGCGGGTCGTGCCTCGGGCGGTGTGGTGCGGTTGACACCGGACGACTTTGCGGTGATCGAGCGTGGGTCCTCGGTCGCGGTGTCCACGGTTCTGGCCATCGATCGGAGCCGCTCGATGGGTCAGAGCGGCGGCTGGGTCGCAGCCCGAAAAGTCGCGCTGGCGATGCACGAGCTGATCCGGCAAACCTACCCGCGCGATTCGCTCGAGGTTATTGCATTCTCCTCCTCGGCCACGCGTGCCGGGATTGCGGAGGTGCCATTGATGCGCTGGGATCGGTTCGAGCACGGCACGAACCTCCAGGCCGCGCTGAGTCTCGCTCGCCGGATGCTCGGCCGGGATCGTTCAGGAACCCGGCAGGTGGTCGTGATCACCGACGGCGAGCCGACGCTGGCAACGATTCGTGGTGAAGACGTTTTCGCGTCACCGCCATCGGCGGAGGTGCTGGAGGCGACCATGTCCGAGGTCGTCCGATGCACACGGGAAGGCATCACCATCAACCTGGTAATGCTGGAGAGCGCACAGGACGGCGATTTCGCTGACCAGGTCGCTCGCGTCAATCGCGGCCGAGTGTTTCGGGCCAATGCCGAGACACTCGGGACCTTCGTGATTCGTGACTACATGAGTCGCTGAATCCGCGCCCATTCAGCCCGGCCTGCGGTATCCTGAGGGCGATGAATCGGTCCCGCCGCCCGGTGGGGCAGCCCCCTCATGGAGTACCACGTGGCAATCGCAGAAGGGCAGTGGAGAGAGGTCGCGCTCAGCGACGGCGAGTACGGGCAGATCGTCGAGCTGCTGGGCCGGGAGCCGACTCTCGTCGAGCTGGGCATGTTCGGCGCGATGTGGAGCGAGCACTGCGGATACAAGCACTCACGGCCGCATCTGCGCCAGCTGCCGACCGAGGCGCCGTGGGTGCTTCAGGGACCGGGCGAGAATGCTGGCGCGGTGGACATCGGACATGGCCTTGCTGCTGTCTTCAAGGTCGAGTCCCACAACCACCCGAGCGCCGTGGAGCCCTACGAGGGCGCAGCAACCGGTGTCGGCGGCATCGTCCGCGACATCTTCACAATGGGAGCGCGCCCGATCGCGATCCTCGACGCCCTGCGTTTCGGCTCGCTGGACAAGGCACGCAACCGATATCTCTTCAGCAACGTCGTCGCCGGCATCGGTGGCTACGGCAATTGCCTTGGCATTCCCACCGTTGGTGGAGAGACCGCGTTTGATGAGCGGTTCGACGGCAACCCGATTGTCAACGCGATGTGCATTGGAATCGTTCCGCACGACGGCATCGTACGGGCGAAGGCGAGCGGCGTCGGCAACCGGGTGATGATCATCGGCGCGAAGACCGGCCGCGACGGGCTCGGCGGCGCGATGTTTGCCTCGGTCGACGACCCCGAAGCCTCGCACCGGGGCGTGATCCAGGTCGGCAACCCGTTCCTCGAAAAGCAGTTGATGGAAGCCTGCCTCGCGCTGCTGAAAACCGACGCGGTGGTTGCGATGCAGGACCTTGGCGCGGCCGGTTTGACCAGCTCGGCGGTGGAATGCGCCAGCCGGGGCGGCGTCGGCATCGACATCGATGTGACCCACGTTCCGCGCCGCGAGGAGGGTTTGACGCCGTACGAGATCATGCTGTCGGAGAGCCAGGAGCGCATGCTGCTCGTCTGCGCGCCGGAGCGGGTCGACGAGGTGATTCACATGCTGGAGCACTGGTCCCTCTCGGCCAGTGACATCGGCGAGATCACCGACGATGGGCTGGTGCGCGTCCGGGAAGGCGACGAGGTCGTTTGCGAAGTGCCGGTTGCGCTGTTCATCGACGAGTGCCCGACCTATCACGTCGTGGCGACCGAGCCGGAGGCGGCGCGACAGCGGCGATCCGTGCAGATCGATCCGGCCGCCCTGGGGAAGGTCGAGATTGCCGGTGAGATCGAAGCACTGATGGCTCACCCAAACATCGGCACGCGGCGGTCGGTCTGGGAGCAGTACGACAGCACGATCCTCACCAATACCGTCGTCGGTCCGGGCGGCGATGCGGCGGTGATGCGCATCAAGGGAACACCACTGGGCGTGGTGACCGCGATCGATTGCAACTCTCGCTATTGCGATATCGACCCGTTCAACGGCGCCCGCCTGGCCGTGGCCGAGGCGGCCCGAAACGTCTCCTGCGCCGGTGGTCGTCCCCTCGGGGTCACGAACTGCCTCAACATGGGTAATCCGGAACAGGAGCCGGGAAGCTGGCACCTGCAGGAGTCGGTTCGCGGCATCGCCGACGCCTGCCGGGATCTCGACATTCCTGTCGTCAGTGGCAACGTGAGCTTGTACAACGAAACCGAGGGCGTACCGATCCAGCCGACACCGATGATCGGATGCGTCGGCGTTGTCGACGACGTCTCGAAGGCCCTTCGGACACCGTGGCGCGAGGGCGACGTGCTGCTGGGTGTCCTGGCAGGCGAGCCGGCGCTCGGCGGAAGCGAGTGGCTGGCCGCGCGAACGGGCCGGTCGGAAGGGGCGCTGCCGGTACTCGATGCGGCGCTCGAGGCACGGCTCCAGGCGTTCGCGAGGGAGTGCGCGTTGGACGATTCGGTCCGTGTCGTGCATGACATCTCGCAGGGCGGCCTTGCTGTTACCATTGCCGAAGAGGCGTTGTTCGCCGGGATCGGGGCCGATCTCTCGTCCACCGATCTCGCCGCGCAGCATCCCACCGCATTTTGGTTTGGCGAACGCGCAAGCGCGATCGTGCTGGCAGTCGATCCGGACGCGTCAGAGACCGTTACCGAGCGGGCCGACGCCGCCGGATTGCCGGTCCAGATGCTCGGGACCGCGACCGGCGACGCGCTCCGCTTCCCCGATGGCTCAACTGCCACACTTCCCGCACTTCACGCCGCGAGCGAGTCGGCTCTCGACCTCGCTGACGAACCTTCCGAAATCGTCCCCGCCTGATTCTGCGCCGCGCACTGAACGCGAAAGGCCCCACATGTTTCCGGAACTGCCCGTCGCGGACGATGACACGCTTCACGAGGAGTGCGGCGTGTTCGGCATTTTCGCGCCCGGCGAGGATGTCTCTCGAATCACCTATTTTGCGCTGTACGCCCTCCAGCATCGTGGCCAGGAAAGCGCTGGGATCGCGACGTGGGATGGCACGGAGCTTCGCGCACATCACGGCCTTGGTCTCGTTGCCCAGGCGTTCGACGAGTCAGCCCTCTCGCAGTTGTCCGGCACCATGGCCATCGGGCATACGCGATACTCCACGTCGGGCGGGGTCAGGGAGACCAATTGCGGGCCGATTGTCGCCGAAAGCGACCTCGGACCAATAGCGGTGGCCCATAACGGAAACCTTACGAATGCGGTGGCGCTGCGTGAGTCGCTCGAAGCGCAGGGCGAGACGTTCGTGTCCACCACGGACAGCGAAGTGCTTGCCCGCGTGATCGCGACGGCGCCGGGTGAGACTATCGTGGAGCGGATCCGGTACGCCATGGGCCAGATGGTCGGCGCGTTCTCCCTGGCGGTGCTGTCGCAGGGGAGGATATTCGCCGTTCGCGATCCGTTCGGCGTGCGTCCGCTTTGCCTCGGCACGCTCAACGGGCACGCCGTGGTCGCCTCCGAGACGTGCGCGCTGATGACGATCGGCGCGAACTTCGAGCGAGAGGTCGAGGCTGGCGAAATTGTCGAGCTGCGCGATGGCGAGATGATCTCTCACGGTGCCAATCCGGCCGCGAAGCAGGCGCTTTGCCTCTTCGAGATGATCTATTTTGCCCGTCCGGACAGCATGATTCATGGACAGCGCCTGCACCAGGTGCGCCAGAACATGGGGCGCGAGCTTTACCGGGAGTTCCCGACCGATGCCGACGTGGTGGTTGGCCTGCCCGACTCGGCGACGCCGGCGACTATTGGCTACGCGAAGGAGTCGGGGATACCCTACGCCGAGGCGCTGATCAAAAACCGGTATATCGGCCGGACCTTCATCCAGCCGGACCAGCGTATCCGCGAACGCGGCGTATCCTTGAAGTTCAACGTGGTTCCCGAAGTGGTCGAGGGACGACGAGTCGTTCTTGTCGACGACACGATCGTCCGTGGCACCACCAGCCGGCCAATCGTCAACCTGCTTCGCGAAGCCGGGGCGAAGGAAATTCACATGCGGGTGCACGCGCCTCCGATTATGTGGCCATGCTACCTGGGGGTCGATCTCGCGCGTCGCGAAGAGCTAATTGCTGCGCGGCTCTCCGTGCCGGAGATTGGCGAGGAGATCGGTGTCGATTCGATCGCCTATCTCTCGCTGGATGGCCTCTTTCGCGCAATCGGTGAGTCTGGATCGGGATTTTGCACGGGCTGCCTCACCGGGAGTTACCCGGTGCCGGCGTTCACGAGTCTCGACAAGTTGGCCCTCGAGCACCGACAGCGGGTGCAGGGCACAGATAACAAGGTGGGGATCGCTTCATGACGAGCACGAGCGCGACCGATCGTCGCACTGCATTGCATCAGCGCCACATTGATCGTGGCGCCCGAATGGTGTCCTATGCCGGCTGGGAGATGCCCATTCAGTACACCGGCATCATTGGAGAGCACCAGGCAGTCCGCGAGGCGGCGGGGCTCTTCGACCTCGGCCATATGGGCGAGGTCGAGGTGACGGGCCCGGACGCCGAGGCGTTTCTCCAGTGGACGACGACCAACGATGTCAGCAAACTCGCGCCCGGCGCGGCACAGTATGCGCTGCTGCCGAATGAGTCCGGCGGGGCGGTCGATGACATCATCATCTACCGCAAACCCGAGGGCAGCGAGGGCTACCTCGTTGTCGTCAACGCCGCCAATCACCTGCGCGATGTCGCCTGGTGGCAGGAGCTTCGGCAACGACGCGACGATCTCGACGTGACCATCAACGATGTCTCCTATGAGACCGGGATGGTCGCCATTCAGGGGCCGAAGGCCGAGGCGATCACTGCGAAGGTGACAGATGACGATCTCGGCGCGATCGAGCCGTTCCACTGGGCTCCCGGCAAGGTCGCCGGTGTCGACGCGATGATCGCTCGTACCGGCTACACCGGCGAGGATGGCTTCGAGTTCTACGCCAGCACTGACGATATCGCGGCGATCTGGGATGCCTTGATGGAGGCCGGCGAGCCGGAAGGGCTCGTTCCGGTCGGGCTCGGCGCGCGGGACACCCTGCGGCTCGAAGCGCGGATGCCGCTGTACGGCCAGGAGCTGAGCGATGAGATCAGCCCGTACGAGGCTGGGCTCGGATGGGCCGTCAAGCCCGATGCCAAGGACTTCGTCGGCCGTGAGGCGATGGTCGCCGCGAAGAGCGATCCGGCACGGCGGAAGATCGTCGGATTCGAAACCGTGGGGCGAAGCGGCGCACCTCGCACGCACTGCAAGGTATTCGTCGACGGAACCGAGGTTGGGGAAGTCACCAGCGGGGCATTTTCGCCTACACTTCAACGAAACATCGGCCTCGCGCTGATCGACCGCGAGTACGCAGGGGTGGGCAAGCCGCTCCAGATCGAAATTCGTGGCAAACTGATCGAAGCTGTACAGGTAAAGACGCCGTTTTACAAGCGCGCGTAGGAGAATCGGCACGTCCAGCGACCTGACCCGGGTGCAGCCCGAGGTGGGGTCGTGGCGCGTGTCGTCAGGAGAGGATGCAATGACCGCACCACAGGATCGTAAGTACACGAAGACGCACGAGTGGGTGCTGCTCGATGGCGATACCGCCGTGCTGGGCATCACGGATGTCGCCCAGAACGAACTCGGCGACATCACCTACCTCGAACTACCGGAAGCCGGTGAAAGCATGACCTCGGGCGAGCCATTCGGCGTCGTCGAGTCGGTCAAGGCCGCTTCCGACGTTTACTCGCCCGTCGATGGCGAGGTTGTCGAGCGCAACGATGAGGCGATCGATGCGCCCGAGCTCATCAACCAGTCTCCGTACGACAAGGCGTGGCTCGTCAAGGTCAAGCTCTCCAACCCGGCGCAGGTGGAGGAGCTTCTCGACAGCGGCGCGTACGACACGTTCGCCGAAGAGCAGATGGGGTAGCGTTCCCGCGTCGAGCCGGAACGGTGCGCACATGACTGGGGGCGGGCGGCCAGCTCCGGCGCCCGCCCGCATCGCGCCCGGCGGCATTTGCAGTCGACCGCTCCCACCCAAGGACATCACGGCATCATGACCTTCAATCCCCATACCGACCAGGACCGCGACGCGATGCTCTCGGCGGTCGGCGTTTCTTCGACCGACGACCTGTTTTCCCCGATACCAACCGATATTCGGTATCCGGATCTTGACCTCCCGCCCGCACTGACCGAGATGGAAGCGGTGCGCCACCTCGCCGGCATCGCGGCGAAGGATTTCGTGCCGGAGGCCGAAGACAGCTACCTGGGGGCGGGTTCGTACCGGCATTTCATCCCGTCCACCGTTGATGCGATGATCTCGCGCGGAGAGTTTTTTACCGCATATACGCCCTATCAGCCTGAGGTCGCCCAGGGCACACTGCAGGTCATCTATGAGTTCCAGTCGATGGTCGCCGAGCTGATGGGCCTCGAGGTCGCCAATGCCTCGATGTACGACGGGGCGACAGCGATGGCCGAGGGCGCGCTCATCGCGGTGTCGAGCACGCGCAAGCGCGAGCGAATCGTCGTGTCGCCGACCGTCAATCCGACCTATCGCAAGGTGCTTGAGACCTACATCTCGGGCACGCCGCACACATCGACGACGCTGCCAACGGGTGACGACCCATTCCGGTTCGATGTCTCGCAGCTCGAAGGTGAGCTCGACGACGGCGTCGCCTGTGTCGTGGTTCAGTACCCGAATTTTTACGGAACGATCGAGGATATCGAAGCGATCGCCGAGGTCGTGCACGATGCCGGCGCGCTGCTCGTCGTGAATACGACGCCCGTGCCGCTTGCGCTCCTTCGCAGCCCCGGCGAGCTTGGTGCTGATATCGCGGTCGCCGAGGGGCAGCCGCTGGGAGTGCCGCCCAGCTACGGTGGTCCCTACGTCGGGTTGCTGGCGACGAAGCAGAAGCACATCCGGCAGATGCCGGGGCGGCTTGCCGGTATCACCACCGATGAGGAAGGCAAGCGCGGTTTTGTGCTGACGTTGCAGACCAGGGAACAGCACATCCGGCGCGAGAAGGCGACCAGCAACATCTGCACCAATCAGGGGCTGATGGCGACGGCGGCGACCGTGTACATGTCAACGATGGGCCCGGAAGGATTCCGCGAGGTCGCGAATCGGAGCTATCAGAACGCGCACTATCTGGCATCGCAGGTCGCGCTGGTGGACGGCTACGCGGTGGCGAGCCCGGAGCCATTCTTCCACGAGTTCACGATTCGCTGCCCGATCCCTGCGGCCGACGTGAACCGGGCGCTGCTCGACCGGGGCATTCTCGGGGGGCTCGATCTCGGTACGGTCGATCCGAGCCTCGCGGACTGCCTGCTTGTCTGCACGACAGAGCTTCACTCGCGCGAGTCGATCGATCGGATGGTCGAGGCGCTTCCGGCTGGGCGATAGCCTGGCGTGCCGGTTGGTATACTGGCGTGAGACTGGACAGGAACGACCGACGATGCCGCCGCGCGTCCCCTGACGCGAGCGTCGCGACGTCGGTACACGGTACGGGATGATAGTGGTTAAACCAATCGTTGCGCTTGTCGGGCGTCCCAATGTGGGGAAGTCGACGCTCTTCAACCGGCTGATCGGCGAGCGCCGTGCCATCGTCCAGAACGAGCCAGGAACGACGCGAGATCGCGTCTATGGCTCGCTGGAGTGGAACGGCGTTGAATTCACTGTCATCGACACCGGAGGGCTCCAGGAAGATGCCGACCTGCCGGCGGACGAGACCGAGCTTCGCCGGCTGATCGCGCGGCAGACCCGCAACCAGGCGTCGATCGCGATCTCCGAAGCGGATGCCATCGTGCTCGTCACCGACGCTCGCACGGGGCCGACACCGCAGGACACCGAGATCGCCGAGATGCTCCGGCGCGCGAACAAGCCGGTGGTGCTTGCGGCCAACAAGGCCGAGCGCAGCGATGTTCGCTTCGATGCCTACGAGTTCTACAACCTCGGGCTGGGCGAGCCGATCCCCATTTCCGCCTACCACGGCAACGGTACCGGCGACCTGCTGGACCGCGTGGTCGAAGAGCTGCCCAACGCGGAAGAGCTCGAAGAGGAAGAGGTTGAGGGGCCGAATATCGCCATCGTCGGGCGACCCAATGTCGGCAAGAGCCGCCTGCTGAATGCGCTCCTCGGCCAGGATCGCGCGATTGTCTCGGATGAGCCGGGCACAACGCGCGACAGCCTCGACACGGTGCTCGACTGGGAGGGCGATCAGATCACGCTGATCGATACTGCCGGGATCAGGCGTCGCGGCCGAGTGGACGAGGGGATCGAGCGCTTCAGCGTGATGCGGTCGATGCGGGCGATCGACCGCGCGGACGTCGTGCTCCTGGTGATCGATGCCACCGAAGACTTCACCGCCCAGGATCTCCACATCGCAGGTTACGTCGAAGAACAGAAGAAGGGCATGGTCGTCGTCGTCAACAAGTGGGACCTTGTCGAGAAGGACACCTACACGATGAACGACTACCGGGACCGCGCCCGGCGGCAGCTCGACTTCATGCCGTACGCCCCGATCGTGTTCATCTCGGCGAAGACCGGCCAGCGGGTCGGCAAGGTGCTCGAGACCGCGATGGAAGTGGTTCGGGAGCGCTACCGCCGGGTGAGCACCGCTGCGCTCAACAAGGTCCTCAAGGAAGCGGTGGCGAAGCACCCACCGCCTTCAAAGCCAGGCAAGTGGGTTCGGTTCTTCTATGCCACCCAGGCCGATGTCGCGCCGCCGACGTTCGTCTTCTTCTCGAACGAGCCGAAGATGATCCACTTCTCGTACCGGCGTTATATCGAGAACGAAATGCGCGAGGCGTTCGGCTTCGCGGGCACGCCGCTCCGGATCTCATTCCGCAGCCGGCACGAAGCGCCATAGGTCGTGACCGTACTCTGGGCCGTTCTCGGGATCATTGCGGCCTATCTCTCGGGCAGTGTGCCCTGGGGAGTGGTGCTCGGTCGCCTGATCAAGGGAATCGATATCCGGACAATCGGCTCGGGCAACACTGGCGCGACAAACGCCATGCGGGCCCTGGGCTGGCGCATCGCGCTGGCGATTGCCGTGCTGGACCTGCTGAAGGGCTTTATCCCGGTCGTGGTCGCGCGTTGGCTCGACGCGCCGGCGTGGGCCGTGGCCGCCATCGCGGTGGCCGCCACCGCTGGACACTGCTGGTCGCCGTGGATGAAGTTCCATGGTGGCAAGGGGATGGCGACCGGAGGCGGCGCGGCGGTGGGGCTGCTGCCGTGGCTGCTCACGATGCTGCCACTGATGATCATCATCGTGCTGATCACGCGCTACGTGTCGCTGGCCTCGCTGATCGCGACGATCACCGGCACGACAATCGCCGTGATCTTCGCGGTAACCACCGATTTTTCCTGGTATTGGGCGCTCGCCGTTGGCATCATCGCGTCCGTTATCATCGGCAAGCACCACACCAATATCGTTCGGTTGCTGCACGGTGAGGAGCGTCGTTTCGGCGTCGCTGAAAAGCCGCCCACCAGCGCCTGAACCAGCGGCCGAATCTTAGTCCTGATAGCCGTCAGGATGACGCTGGAACCAATCCCACGCCGAACCGATCATGTCTTCCAGCGTCGAACGAGATGGCTCCCAGCCGAGCGTCTCGCGCGCTTTCGTCGAATCGGCCACCAGCGCCGGCGGATCCCCGGCTCGGCGATTTCCATATTCCAGTGGCAGGCTGACCCCGGTCACGCGCTGCACCGCGTCCACGATCTCCTGGACCGAGAACCCGTTCGCCGTGCCGAGATTCATCGCCCCGAGCGGGCGGTCGAGCGCCTCCACGGCGGCGATATGCGCATCGATGAGGTCGAGAACGTGGACGTAGTCGCGAATCGCCGTGCCGTCCGGCGTGTCGTAATCGGTGCCGAACACCGTGAACGTGTCGCGCTTGCCTTGGAGTGCCTGCAACGCGACCGGGATCAGGTGGGTTTCGGGGTCGTGGTCCTCGCCTCTCTCTTCCGACGCGCCAGCGACGTTGAAGTAGCGGAACATCGCGTGATTGATGCCGTACCGCTCCGAGAAAATGTCCAGCATCTGCTCCGTCATGAGCTTGGAGCGGCCGTAGGGGTTGATCGGCTCGGTGGGAGCGTCTTCCGTGATCGGCAGGCTGGCCGGCTCGCCATAGACGGCGGCGGTCGATGAGAACACGAACCGTGTGACGCCGTTGGCCGCGGCGGCGTTGAGCAGGTTGAGGCCACCGCATGTATTCGTCGCGAAGTATGCGCCAGGCTCGCGCACGCTTTCCGGCACGAGGGTGAGTGCGGCGAAGTGCATGATCGCGTCAGGGGCGGCCGATCGAATGACATGCGTCACATTGTCGGGATATCGGAGATCGCAGTCGATGCGGGTGGCTTCCGGTGGCACGGCACCGCGGTGCCCGCGCGAGAAGTTATCGATCACGGTCACCTCGTGACCGCGCGCGATGAGCTGTTCCGCGGCGATACTGCCGATATAGCCGCCGCCTCCGGTCACCAGAACGTGCATGCGATCTCCTTCACCAAGCTATCGTTTCGGCCGAATTTTCCCGCTTGTGAGCGGGTAGGCGCGTTTGGGCCCATGGTACACTTCCGCCGAATTCGGCGGAGCAAGTGCCGATCCTGACTGTCTTCCACGATCCCGGAGAATGTCCATGACCGCGTCCGAATTGTTGGCCTCGGCTGATCCGGAGGTCGCTGCGGCGATTCGCCGCGAGGAGCAGCGCCAGCGCGAGGGGATCGAGCTCATTGCGTCGGAAAACTATGTCAGCGAGGCGGTGCTGACGGCCGTCGGCTCGGTGCTGACAAACAAGTACGCCGAGGGACTGCCGGGCAAGCGATATTACGGCGGATGCGAGTTCGTCGATATCGCCGAGGAGTTGGCGATCGACCGCGCGAAGGCGCT